>JBAQWH010000691.1:0-17605 GCA_049298815.1 Thermoanaerobaculia bacterium
GATTCCGACCACGCCAAGCGCCATGGCTCCCCCGTCCAGAGCCGGCACCGGAAGCCCCGACGCCGCAATGATTCGCCCGAACCACGGCCGGAGTGGGAAGGCAAAGAGGAGCGCGAGCGCCGCTCCCCCGGCAACTCGGATGATCGCGATGCGGAACGGCGTCCGCGTGTCTTGCAGCGCGTAGAACGTCGACGAATAGAGGCGTCCCATCGTCGCCGCGAGGAGGCCAAGCGTGGCCCCGATCAGCGTGTACCAGACCACGAGGGTGGTGTTCTCGGTGAAACGGCCGCGCTCGAATAGGCCCGCGACGATGACGCGCCCGATCAACAGAAACGCGACGGTGCTCGGCACCACGAAGAAAGCCACCTGCCTCAGACCGCGCGTGAGGCGCCGACGGAGAGCCTTGTAGATCTCCTCCTGCGAGCCCTTCTCTCCCGCCATCTGGGGCAGTTCGGCCGCCGCTACCGACATCCCGAACACCGACACCGGAAGCATGTAGATGGTCTGTGTGTAGAAAAGCGTAGTCACCGCCCCGATCGGAAGAAACGAGGCGATGAACGTATCGACGTAGCCCGAGATCTGCACGACCCCGCGCCCACCGACGACCGGCAGCAGGTTGCGGAAGATCGTCCTGACCGGCTCGAGCGACCGGTCGAAGCCGAACGAAAGGTGCTTCGCGTGGCGGAGGACGAACGGGATCTCGATGCCGAACTGAAGAAAGCAGCCGACCAGGGTGCCCCAGGCGAGTGCGGTGGCCAGTTGGGCACCAGCCATCCTGGCGCCGAAGATCAGGAGCGTCGCGATCATCGCCGCGCTCCAGAGGACCGGCGCGACGTACGAGATGAAGAACTGGCGGTGCGTGTTCAGGATGCCGAGTGCCCAGGCGTAGAGGACGAGGAGTCCGACGCCCGGGAAGATGATCCGGGTGAACTTGACGGCAAGCGCCATGACGGGAGGCTCGAGACCGGCGGCCGTCACGCTGAGGATGAGAGGCGCGCCGAGGACGCCGATCGCCACGATCACGACGACGATCAGGGCCAGGAACGATGCGAATACGCCGGCAACCCTGTCCGCCGTCTTTTCGTCCCCCTGCGACACGAGGCGCGAGTACACCGGGATGAACGAGGCGGACAGCACTCCCTCGCCGAGCAGGTTCTGGAGAAAGTTCGGCACCTTGAGCGCGACGTTGAACGCGTCCGCCGCGGCCGAGGCTCCGAGGTAGTGGGCGAAGACGGCGGTGCGGATCAGTCCCGCGAAACGGCTGAGAAGGATGCCGGCCGCGACGAGTGCGGCGTAACCGCCGGCCTTTCGCGGAGGCTTCGCCGCGGCCACCGCCGACTCGCCCGGGAGGTCGGCGCTCACGTCAGACATGCGCGATAAGATACAACGCGGCTCGCCCGCCGACGGGGCGCGTCGACGTGTACGCCCGCGGCAGGACGTCGCAGGCGTCGGTTCCAGCTCGATTGATGAAAGACACTCGACCGATTCGAATTGCAGGCGCGGGGCCATCGGGCCTGACGGCCGCGATCGCCCTCGCGCGCGGCGGCCGCGCGGTCGAGGTCCACGAGGCGAAAAGCACCGTTGGAGCCCGCTTCATCGGTGACCTCCAGATCATCGAAGCGTCGTCGGAACCGCTACCCGTCCCCGAGCTTCTCGACCGGATCGGGATCGAGCGCAATTTCTATTTCAGGCCGTCGTTCGGGGCGACCTTCTACGACCATCGGAGCGTTGCGCGCACGGTTCAGGGCTCGACGCCGTACGGCTGGTTCGTGCACCGCGGCCCGGAGGACGGGACGCTCGACCGCGGCCTGCTCGATCAGGCGCAGCGGCTCGGCGTTCCGGTCATCTTCAACAGCCGGCTCGCGGCCGCAGACGCCGACATCGTCGCAACCGGTCCCGCCACCCCCGACGGTCTCGCACGCGAGATGACGTGGAAGACCGACGAGCCCGAACGGGTGGAAGTCTTCTTCAACCACCGCCTCGCGCCCGGCGGCTACTCGTACCTCTTCATTCTCGACGGCATCGCGACGTTCGGATGCGCGATCGTCGCCGACTTCAAACGGATCGACGAGTACTTCGAGCACTCCCTCGAGGCCGCTCGCCAGGCGCATCCCTTCGCCACGCCCAGAGAGCCGCGCACCGGCTACTCCTACATGAACTTCCACCTGAAAACGCAGGCCACCGCCGGGGAGGCGCGCTTCGTCGGAGAGGCGGCCGGATTTCAGGACTACCTCTTCGGACTCGGAATCCGGTACGCGATCACGAGCGGCTGGCTGGCCGCACGGAGCATCCTCGAGGAGCGGAGCTTCGACGAGCTCTGGCAGGCCGCGCTCGGCGTCAAGCAGGAGACGAGCCTCGTGAACCGGTTCCTGTACGAAGCCGGCGGGAACTTCGGGCTCTCGATGTTCGTCCGCCAGGCCGCCGGCGCGTCCGATTTCAATCAATACCTCAGCCGGTGGCATCGGACGACCTGGTGGAAACGGGCCGTCGCCCCCCTCGTGCGACGACTCTGGCGCCATCACGGCCGTTGCCTTCACAAGCCGGGCGACCACTGGTGCCGTGCCCGCGACACGGAGATGAAGGTGCCGCCGCTCGGGCCGGTACAGGCTCCATGACACCCGTGGATGCTGAAATCGAGCAGGCCTACGACCTCTGCCGGTCGATCACCCACCGGTACGGCGCCAACTTCTCGGTCGGGTTCCGGTTTTTGCCGAGGGCGAAGCGGCGCGCGGTCTACGCCGCCTACGCCTTCTGCCGGGTGGCCGATGACATCGCCGACGAGGAGGCCGGCGGCTCCGCTCCCGACCTGCCTGGTGCCACGACCCTCGACCGGCTCGACGCCTGGCAGGCAGAGCTCGACCGTATCTACGGCGGCACTCCGGCCTACCCCATCGGGGTGGCTCTGGCCGACACGCTCCGTTCTTTCGACATCCCCCGTGAGGCATTCGTCGCCCTCATCGACGGCTGCCGGCAGGACGTGGTCAAGACACGATACGAGACGTTCGAGGAGCTTCTGAACTACTGCCGGCTGGTGGCCGCTTCGATCTCCGATATCTCACTCGCGATCTTCGGCTATCGAACGCCCGCCGCGCTCGGGTACGGTCGCGCCCTGTCGACCGCGCTCCAGCTGACGAATGTGACGCGGGACATCGGGGACGACCTCGGCCGCGGACGTGTATACGTTCCACAGGAGGAACTGCGACGGTTCGGCGTGACCGAAGACGAGTTGTTCGCACGGGCAGGGACTCCGGCGATGAGGTCGATGATCGAGTTCGAGATCGACCGGGCGGAGGGGTACTTCAAGGCGGCCGAGCCGCTACTGGGCGAGCTGGATTTCGACGCGCGGTTCCCGGTGCTCCTCATGGGCGGGGTCTACGCGACCGTTCTCCGGAAACTGCGGCACGATCCGTTGGGGGTCCTTTGCCGACGCCTCTCCCTTTCGAAGTGGCAGAAGCTCGCCGTAATCGCCAGCCGACTCATCCGTCCACGCTTTGTCTGAAACCGTCGTGCGGTCGAGGACGTCAGAGATACCGATGCGGATCAAGGTTCTGGTGGCGGGATGTCTCCTGGTGGCGGCGAGCGCCGCGGCGCAGGAAGTCCCAGCCGAGATGCCGACCGCGATCGCGCTGGTCCCCGTGGTCGGAACGTTGCCCGGGGTCAACGGCGTCCGCTGGCAGACCGACGTGGAACTGGTCAACGACAGCGGGAGCGAAGCGATCGTCGCGCTCGAGCTACCCACCGCTCCCGAGGCGTTCGCCATGATCCTGGCGCTGGCCCCCGGACAGGTGCAGCGCTTCTCGAACCTCGCCGGTGAGGCGTTCGGCCTCGACACTGCCCTCTCGCCGCTTCTCGTCAGCACCGCCGGCCGGCGGTCGGTCACGATCCGAGCGACCGTCTACGCCGTGACTTCCGAGGGCATCTCGGCACCTCAGCCGATCGCGGTGCAGTACGGGCCCAGCTACTATCCGCTGCGCGCCCTCGACGGACTCACCTTCAGCGAGGAGTTCCGGACGAACCTCGGTCTCGTGAATCTGGGAGCCCGGGAGGCCGAGTTCGTCCTCGCGCTGAGGCGCGTCCCGGGCCGCAACCTCGCGGTGAGCAACATCCGAGTTCCCGCCACGTCGATCGTCCACGTCTCGGTCCAGTCGCTGTTCCCGCTGATCACGAAAGGGACCGACTTCTCGGTCGTGGTCGAGACTCCGTATCCGGAGACGCACGTCTACGCGTCGGTGATCGAGAACGCAACCAGCGCCGCTCGTTTCATCCAGCCGACGATCGCGACACGTTGACGCGTTCCACCGAGCCGCGGCGCTGCTATGCTTCGCCGTCATGGACGAGCCGGAGTACCTGATCTGTCTCGATTGCGAGACCCCCACTTATCAGTTCGAGTTCCTGAACGGCAAGCTGGCGACGATCTCCTGTAGCACGTGTGGCAACGAGGATCCGAGTCAGTTCATGACCGAGGCCGAATACGAGGAGTTGGGCGGGTAAATGAAGACCCCTGTCATCATCGGGATCGCCGGCGGGACCGGGTCGGGCAAGACGACGGTCGCGCGTGCGATCTACGACCAGGTCGGCTCCGATCGCATCGAGTGGATCTCGCACGACTCCTACTACCGGAACTTCGACGGACTCCCCGACGAAGAGCGGAAGCGGATCAACTTCGACCACCCCGACTCGCTCGAGACCGAGCTGCTCGTCCGGCATCTCGACGTGCTCGGCAAAGGCTCCTCGGTCGAGGTGCCGGTCTATGAGTTCACTACCCACTCCCGGTCGATCGAGACGCAGACGGTCCAGCCCCGGAAAGTCATCATCGTGGAAGGGATCCTGGTGCTGGCCGAGCCGGAGCTCCGGAAACGGATCGACATCAAGCTCTTCGTCGACACCCCGCCGGACATTCGGTTCATGCGGCGCCTGACGCGGGACATCCAGGCGCGAGGCCGCACGCTCGAAGCGGTGGTTGAGCAATATCTGACGACCGTCCGGCCGATGCACGAGGAGTTCGTCGAGCCGTCGAAGCGGTATGCCGACCTGATCATCCCCGAGGGAGGCGAGAACCAGGTGGCGCTCGACGCGATCGTCTCCCGGGTGGAGCGGCTCCTCGCCTGAGTGAGACCCGGGCCACCTCTGGGGCCGCGCGGCGCACGAAGACCGAGGGGCGCGGCAAAGGCTCCTCTCCGTGCTCCTCTGTGCCCTCTGTGTCTCTGTGGTCAACAGGAAACCCCACCACAGAGACACAGAGGGCACAGAGGAGCACAGAGGGGGCCTCGGCGCGATAGTTATCTGAAGACTCGTCAGCGATCGGAGGCCAGAAATGCGAGCTCCGGCGGAATCGGAGCGGCGCCCGCGCGGTTCACCTGACCCGTAAGCCGGTGCCTTCGTTGGCATGATTGACCGGTCCGGTTCGCCGCACGTAAAATCCCGCGGCCCACAGGATCAGCCCCGCGCTTATCCAGCTCAAGACAGAAGGGGGGGGATTCGGTTGCCTCTCGTACACGTCAAAGAAGACGAGACTTTCGAGAATGCACTTCGCCGGTTCAAGCGGAAGTGCGAGAAATCGGGGATTCTCTCCGAGTTAAAAAAGCGTCAGCACTACGAAAAGCCGAGCACGAAGCGGAAGCGCAAAGCCATTGCCGCCCGCAAGAAGGTGCTTCGCAAACTCGCTGAAGAGCGCCGTACCGGTTACTGAGTTTCACTCGAAAGACGATTACGAGACCCGCGGGAAACCGCGGGTTTTTGCTTTCTCCGGGGTGCCGGCGTGCCTGCGTGTCCCCTGCTCCCCACCCCATCGGAATACGCAGTCGAAGAGCGCGCATTGAGCAGAAACGAGTGACGTCCGCAGAATCCCTGAGCACCATCGAGTTCGACCGGGTGCTGACGCTGATCGCCCTCGAAGCGAAGAGCGTCCCCGGCAAGGCGGCCGTCACCAGCCGCCGGCCCCTCGGCGACGCCGAGGCGTGTGAGGCCGCCCAGGCCGATCTCGCCGACATGCTCCGTTTCTACCACCGGGAGGGACTCCTTCCTCTGGCTGGTCTCATGGACGTCGCTCCGCTCCTGGAGCGGGACAGCGTGCTCGAGCTCGAAGACTCCTGGCTGGTGGTCCGGGCCATCCGCGCCACTCAGGCGGTTCGCGAGACATTGGTCCGGACCGACCTGTTCCCACGGCTGGCGACATTCGGGGAAGGCATTCCCGACCTGGCTCCGCTCGTCTCACAGACCTCGCGCTACTTCACCCGCGAGGGAAAGCTGAGGGAGGACGCCTCGGTCGAGCTCAGGGCGATTCGCACCCGCGTGCACGCGAAGCGGGCGGCGATCCAGCGGACCCTCACCGACATCCTGAATCGCAATGCGGACGCGATTCAGGACGCCCTGATCGTCATGCGCGGCGACCGCTACTGCGTTCCGGTGAGGAGCGACCACCGCAACGCCGTCCCGGGCATCCTTCACGAACGGTCGAGCTCGGGCGCGTCCTTTTTCATCGAGCCGATGGCGGCGATCGAATTGAACAACGATCTCGCCGACCTGCTGATTCAGGAGCGGGAGGAGATCTCGCGCATCACGCGGTTCATCTCCCAGTTGCTGTTCGACCAGGCGGGAGAGATCGCCGACGCAGTCGAGGTCACCGGCGAGCTCGATGCCCTGCAGGCTTGCGCACTCTTCAGCGACGCGGTGCATGCGTCGCGGCCGACCTTCAGCAGGGATCGGAAGCTGCGGATCGAAGCCGGGCGTCACCCGCTGCTCGACGAGCGGCTGGCGGCTGTCCGACACGAGGCCTTCGGTGAGGAACCCTCCACCCAGTCGGTCGTGCCGATCTCGATCAGTCTCGACGACACGGCGTCGGCCCTCGTCGTCAGTGGACCGAATGCCGGCGGCAAGACGGTCGCGCTCAAGACGGCCGGCCTTCTCGTCGCGATGGGCATGAGCGGCCTGCCGGTGCCGGCGGCTGACGGCACCGTCCTTCCCTGCGTCGACTCGCTGCACGTGCTCATCGGTGACGACCAGAGCGTGCTCGAGCACCTCTCGACGTTCTCGGCCTACCTGGTTCGGCTGAGGCGCATGCTCGACGGCGTTACGGCGCAGTCGCTGGTCCTGCTCGACGAGCTCGGGTCCGGCACCGACCCCGAAGAAGGCGCCGCGCTCGCCGCCTCCGTCATCGAGCACCTCCTCGGGACCGGGGCGCTGCTGATCGTCACCACACACCTCTCCGCTCTCAAGAGCTTCGCGGTCAACGACGACCGGATCGTCAACGCGTCGATGGAGTTCGACTCGGCGACCGCCCTGCCGACCTACCGGATGATCACCGGCATCCCCGGACGGAGCCGGGCGATCGAGATCGCGCGGATGATGGGCCTCCCCTCCTCGATCATCGACAACGCGCGCGAGCGGCTTGGCGAACGGTATGTCGAGACCGACCACCTCCTGTCCGTCCTCCAGAAGCGGATGGCCGAGGTGACCGCCGAACTGGATCAGATCGGAGCCTCTCGCAGGGAACTGGAGACGGAGCGCAGGAAGACCGCGGAGGCCCGGACCGCTCTCGAGGCGGAGCGGGCAAAAGTCGGTACCTCCTACCGCGAAGAGCTGGAGCGACTGCGCGACGACGTCGGCCGACAGGTCGCTGCCGAGATCCGGTCGCTCCGCGAGATGGACCGCACGGCCCGGGCATCGCTGAATGCGAATCAGGTAGTCCAGACGCTCACGAAATCGGTTGACCGCGCCATGGAGTTCATTCCGGCCGAGGATCGTGAGGTCCGCGTCGGAGATCGGGCGGAGCATCGCAAGTTCAAGGTGACCGGCGAGGTGGTCTCGATCGGGGGCGCCAACGCAGTGCTGTCGGTCAGCGGCCGCAGGATGACCGTCGAGCTCCGCGACCTGGTGCCGATGAAGTCCGGAGCCGGGCCGAAGAGCACGCCGAAAAAAGGCAGCGTCGCGGGACCGACCAAGAGCGGGAGCGACGCGGTAACGGTCTCCGCCGAGCTGAACCTCATCGGCCAGCGGGTCGACGAGTCGATCGAGGAGACAGACCGATTCCTCGACCGATCGCTGCTCGAAGGCCGTCAGGCCGTCCGGATCATCCACGGCTTCGGCACAGGGACCCTTCGCAAGGCGATCCGCGACCATCTGAGAAAGCATCCTGCCGTCCGGTCATGGCGCCCGGGCGACGACAATGAGGGCGGCGACGGCGCAACGGTCGTGATGCTCGAGACGTAGTTCCCGATACCCAGAATGTCCTTCGTAGATCTGAACGACTCCCTCATCGCGCAGGTGCGGTCCGCCGCCGACATTGTCGACTTCGTCGTGCAGGTCACCCCGCTCAAGCTCGCCGGGAAGAGCTACAAGGGCCTCTGTCCGTTCCACCGCGAGAAGACCCCATCGTTCGTCGTCCACCGCGACCGCGGCTTCTTCCATTGCTTCGGCTGCGGGGCCGGCGGCGACGTCTTCCGCTTCCTGCAGATGACCGAGCGGATGACCTTTCCCGAGGCGGTCGAGCACGTGGCCGCGCGAGTCGGGATCGACCTGCCGAGGAGGAAGAGGAGCCAGCGGGACACCGAGCGCGATGACCTCTTCGACGTTCTCGACGATGCGTCAGAGGCCTTCCATCAGGCCCTCGGGTGGAAGCCGAATGCGGCCGACGACTATCTGCGCAACCGTAAGGTCCACGAGGACATCGTCCGGCGGTTCGGCTTCGGGTACGCGCCCGAGTCGTGGGACTACATCCACCGCCGGCTGACGCAGAAACACGGCGAGAAGCGCCTCGAGGCGGCCGGGCTCATCCAGCCGAGGAAGACCGGAAACGGCTTCTACGACCGGTTCCGCAGCCGGCTGATGATCCCGATCCACTCCGAGACCGGCGCCCTGGTCGGCTTCGGCGGGCGGACCCTCGACGGCACCGACCCGAAGTACCTCAACTCCCCCGACTCCGAGGTCTTCAACAAGTCTCGGCTCCTCTACAACCTCCATCGGAGCAAGGATGCGATGCGGCGGATCGACCGCGCGATTCTGGTCGAGGGCTACTTCGACGCGATCGCCATCGACCACGCGGGCGTTCCCGGGGTGATCGCGTCGATGGGGACTTCGCTGACCGCCGGTCAGGCGTCGCTGCTGCGCAAGTTCACCCGCAACGCCGTGATCGCCTACGACGGCGACGACGCCGGACGGAATGCGACGCTCCGGGCCGCCCCGATCCTCCTCGCGGCAGGGATCAACGTCTCCGTGATCGACCTCCAGGGAGAAAAGGACCCCGACTCGCTGATCGAGAAGCACGGCGTCGATCGTTTTCTCGAGGTGCTCGGAAATGCGGTCGACATCTTCACCTTCGGGATCAGGGAGTGGGCGGCGGACGCGTCGCAGCTGTCGGGTCGGGAGAAGTCGGAGCGGGTCGAGCGGTTCGTCCCGCTGCTATCGGCGGTAACTGACCAGGTGATCCGGAATGAGGCGGCCCAGCGGATCGCGGACGCCTTCCGGCTCGAGTTTCAGACCGTCTGGTCGCGCGTGCGGGGGCGGTCGCAGATGGGCATCGCAGCCGAGCGCCAGGCGACGCATCCCCAGAATTCGGCCGAGAAGTTCATCGTCACGGCGGCGATTCAGGAAAGACTGAGCCGGGAGCAGCTCGAGCGGGTCCTGGAGGAGTACTTCGAGGACCCGGCGTGCAAAACGATCTTTTCTATCATAAAAAGCCGGCTCCTGTCGGGCGAACCTATTGATTTCGGTGAGGTCGCGACTCATCTTAGGGGGGAAGCCGAGCTCACGCTGCTCTCCGAGCTCAGCCTCACGGAAGACATTGAGGATCGCACCCTCGATCGGCTCGACGAGAACCTCCGACCCCTGGAGCGCAGCTATCTCGATCGACGCAATCAGCAGATCCAACACGACATCATCGATGCGGAGCGGAGTGGGGATATGGAGCGCCTGGACCGGCTCGTCGGCGAGAAGATGGAACTGTCCCGTATGTTGAACGCTTTGAAATAATTATCGTCCACTACCGATTACGTCACTGTCACCCACGGACGATACTTTGGCGGGCTTGTCAACTACATTTTGAGGGTCCCGCCAAGGCCTTGTCCCTGAGGCCTGATGGCTCCGCTGAGAGCGAACTGTTCGATTCGTTGTGGCGAAGGGGCGACCGTAAGAGCTGCCCGACATGCGAGGAGCGAAAAGATGACGAACCGCCTGCGCACTTCGAGTCTCGAACCGGATTCCAACTTTGAGGATGAGGGGGTTGCCGATTTGAGCGTCGAAGAAAAATATGCGGAAGTAAAGCAGCTCATCGCAATTGGCAAGGAAAAGGGCTTTCTGCTTTACGACGAGATCTACGAAACCCTTCCGGAGGAGATCACGAGTCTCCCGGAAGAGCTCGACGAGATCTACATCCGCTTCAACGACCTTGGAATCGACGTTCTCGAAGACGCTGAGAAGCCCCTTCAGGCTTCGCCCAAGGGTCTCGTCACGATCGACGGAACGATCGAAGAAAAAGAGATGGACCAGCGCGAAGAGGTCCAGCAGGACATCATCGCGGCTTCCAGTGGCATCGTCGACAAGACCAACGACCCGGTCCGGATGTACCTGCGCGAGATGGGGACGGTCAAGCTCCTCGACCGGCAGGGTGAAGTCGAGATCGCCAAGCGCATCGAGAAGGGGGAGCGCAAGGTCTTCAAGGCGCTCTCGCAGAACAAGATCATCCGCGAGGAGATCCTCAAGATCCACGAGGCGGCCAAGAAGGACGCCCGGGTGATCAAGGAGACCATCGACCTCGCGATGCCGGATGACGACGGCACGCCGATCGACAACGGCGACGGCGAACCGAAGATGCCGGCGGCGACCGCCAACAAGATCCAGGAGATCATGCAGATCTTCGAGGGGATCGCGAAGCTCGACAAGAAGATCAAGGACGGTACGGTCAAGCTGGCCGAGAAGAAGCTCGCCGCCCGGACGCTCGCGACCACCGAAAAGCAGGTCGAGAAGCTCGAGCTCGAGCTCGCCGACGAGCTCCAGCGCGTCGACTTCACCCCCCAGACGCGCAACCGCATGATCAACAAACTCAAGGACATCGACAACGAGCTGTCGCAGGCTGGCTCGATGATCCGGAAGGACGAGCAGGCGCTCAAGCGCGAGAAGGACAAGATCCGCCGCGACTTCTACAAGCGCCGCCTCCAGAAGTACCTCGAGAAGCTCGCCGAGCTCGAAGCGTTCTACGGCGTCTCCCACGAGGAACTGCGCCGGACGATCCGCGACATCCGTCAGGGTGAGGAGGAAGCCGATCAGGCCAAGCAGGAACTGATCGTCGCGAACCTCCGCCTCGTGGTCTCCATCGCCAAGAAGTACACGAACCGCGGGCTCCAGTTCCTCGACCTCATCCAGGAAGGCAACATCGGCCTGATGAAGGCGGTCGAGAAGTTCGAGTACCGCCGCGGCTACAAGTTCTCGACCTACGCGACCTGGTGGATCCGCCAGGCCATCACCCGCGCGATCGCCGACCAGGCGCGGACCATCCGCATCCCGGTCCACATGATCGAGACCATCAACAAGCTGACCCGCACCTCCCGCGCCCTCGTCCAGGAGCTCGGACGCGAGCCGCAGGCGGAGGAGATCGCCGACCGGATGGACATGCCGGTCGCCAAGGTCCGCAAAATCATGAAGATCGCCCAGGAACCGATCTCCCTCGAGACGCCGATCGGCGAAGAGGAAGATTCGCATCTCGGCGATTTCATCGAGGACCGTGGCGTCATCTCCCCCATCGACCATGTGATCGTCGCGAACCTCAAGGAACAGACGAACAAGGTCCTCCGGACGCTCACGCCGCGCGAGGAGCAGGTCCTCAAGCTCCGGTTCGGCGTCGGCGACGGGGCGGAGCACACCCTCGAGGAGGTCGGCCGCTCGTTCAGCGTCACCCGCGAGCGGATCCGGCAGATCGAGTCGAAAGCGCTCCGTAAGCTGCGCCACCCGTCGCGGTCGAAGAAGCTCCGGCCGTTCCTCGACGCGACGTTCTAGTCCTCATCCACCCGTGTACCCCGGGCGGCCGCAAGGCCGCCCTTTTCGCTTGCCTATGCTCAAGAACTCTCTCCTCGCGCTGCTCATCCTTTCGTTCGCTCTACCGGCTGTTGCGGCGGCTCCGGCATACCACCTCGAGCTCGAAGCCCACCCCGCTGCGGCGTTCCCCTATTTTTCGAAGTTCGGCACGGTCGATCTCCACGTCTATGCCGGAGGGGTCAGCGCCGAGGTTTTGTGGCTCAACGCGTTCAGCCGCAACGGCGCTCCCGACGTGACCGTCACCAACCCGCTCGCACGGATGTACGTGGACGTCGCCATCGGCGATATCTCGTCAATCGTGAAGAACCTCGCGGCCGGGGCCGGGAAAGTCGAGCAGTCTGCCGCCCCCCCCTCCGTCCAGAGCGGTGCCGGCAAAGTGAAGGGGGTGGCCGCGGTCCGCCACCGGCTTTCGTGGGGACCTGAGGCCTACATCGATTACTGGACCACCACGACCCTGGCCGACAACCCCCAACTCCGCCGGATCGTCAACGAGCTGCTCCGTGGCGTGTCGCCGAATACGGCCGCGGTCGCCTCGCGGATCACCGGCGTCCCCATCTACGTCGAGCTCAACTTCCGACGCTTCAAGAAGGTACCGCTCGTCACGATGAAGAAGCTGACGCTCAACTCGGACGACGAGAAGTCCGCACTCGAGCGCGGCCCGCTCTACGTCCGCGCCGGCGTGCTCGAGAAGCTCTGGGAGAAGTGAGCGGGCGTACGCCTGACCCTGGCACGCCGGTTGAAATATTTAACGTGCGATTTTCCAGTTGCCATTAGCCTCGAAATACGTACCATATTAACCATGCAGGAAAACTCAGGCTCCAACCCGGATTAGCAATAATCGTCGGGGGGCGCTGTTATCCCTGTACATGCTGCGATCCTCGATCGTGGCGCTCTTTGAACCGAACTCAAGTTCCCGCTCCTCCCCTCCACCACGGGGCGAGTAGGAGCGGCCGATCCGGTCCGCGACGACGGCGAGGTGGGTCATGGCACGTGACGTGACGCTTGTCGCGGGTCCGCCGGAAATTCATGGGGAGGAGGTATAAGCACACGCATGGAGTCAAATAAACCTAAGGGGGCTACTTCGTAGCGAAGGCTGCCAGGTAGAACCCACCCCTGAGGGCGCCCGTCAAACGGCGCCCTTTTTGTTTTCAGGAGGTTGGCTTCAGTCCAGGCGCGGCACGCCGGCGTACCCCTCGATCACCGGCACGACCCTTCCCACGGGTCGGAGAATCCGCCGCAGCCTCTCGCGCATCTCGCTCAGGGAAGCGACCTCGGCCGAAAGAAGCTCGTGAAGCGCCTCGACCTCGGCCTGTTTCAGCCGCGGACGTTTGACCAGACAGGCATTCGTGCGGCAACGGTTCGTACAGTACTTGCGACTCTTGCGCGTCCTCGGGAACGCCGTTCCGCAATGCGAGCAGATCCCCATCTCACGCCTCCCCTTCCCGGAAATCCGTTGATCAACGGAACTGGGCCGCTGGGAGCCGATTGCGCTGGCGACCACGCGGAAGACGTCCGTGCCGATCCACTCCGTTGATGAATCGAACTGTAACGGACTCTGTGCACACGGTCAAGACATTGACTATCTTGCCGGACTGATCCGATCCGCTCGCGCTCGCGCCTCGAAGGTGTGCCCCGGGAGGGAGTCGAACCCTCACCCCGCTTTCACGGAAGCGGATTTTAAGTCCGCCGCGTCTGCCATTCCGCCACCGGGGCTCAGTGCGTCGATGATACCCGGAGCGATCGGTTATCATGCGCGGCTAATTTCCTCAGGTATCCACCTGCCCGGAGGCACCGATGAGCAGCCATTCTCATGAGATCGTTCCAGGAGCTCCCCTGACGCTCCTCTCCGAAGAAGAACAGATGTTCCAGAAGAGCGTTCGCGACTTCGCGATCGAGCGGATCAGGCCGTTGGTCCACGACATGGACCGCGACGCGACGATGTCGCCGGACCTGATCAAGGAGTTCTTCGACCTCGGGATCATGGGCGTCGAGACGCCCGACCAGTACGGAGGCGCGGGGTCCACCTTCTTCAACGCGGTCCTGGTCGTTGAGGAGCTTTCCCACGTGGATGCCGCGTGTGGGGTACTCGTCGACGTGCACAACACGCTCGTCAACAACGCCCTCATCCGCTGGGGCACCGAGGCTCAGAAGTCGAAGTACCTCGCGATGCTCGCGTCGGATACGGTCGGCGCCTACGCTCTCTCGGAGGCAGGCTCGGGCTCCGATGCCTTCGCCCTCGCCTGCAAGGCCGAAGACCGCGGCGACCACTGGGTGCTCAACGGCCACAAGCTCTGGATCACGAACGCCAACGAGGCGGGGGTCTTCATCGTCTTCGCGAACGCGAATCCGGACGCGGGGTACAAGGGGATCAACGCCTTCATCGTCGAGCGCAGCGCCCCCGGGTTCTCCATCGGCAAGAAGGAAGACAAGACCGGCATCCGAGCTTCCTCGACCTGCGAGCTGATCTTCGAGGAGTGCGAGGTCCCGAAGGAGAACGTCCTCGGCGAGCTCGGCAAGGGCTACAAGATGGCGATCGAGACGCTGAACGAAGGTCGCATCGGGATCGGCGCGCAGATGATCGGCATCGCCCGCGGCGCCCTCGAGCATGCGGTCGCGTACTCGAAGGAGCGGAAGCAGTTCGGCCGCCCGATCGCCGACTTCCAGGGAGTCCAGTTCCAGATCGCTCAGGCTGCGACCGAGCTCGAGGCGGCCCGCCTGATGGTCTACAACGCGGCGCGCCTCAAGGATGCGAAGCGTCCGTTCGTCAAGGAGGCCGCGATGGCCAAGCTGTACTCGTCGCAGGTCGCCGAGAGCGTGACGTCGATCTGCATCGAGATCTTCGGCGGCAACGGCTACACCAAGGAGTACCCGGTCGAGAAGTTCTGGCGCGACGCGAAGGTCGGCAAGATCTACGAAGGAACGTCGAACATGCAGCTCGCTACGATCGCGAAAACGATCCTGACCGAACGGCTGTAGTCCGGCGCCCGGCTACCTCGTGGGCACAACGCGGCTCCGCCGCAACGAAGTCCCTCGGTCCCTCGGTCCCTGAGTTCCTCGGGGGTTCCTCGGCTACCCGTCCCGACGGGTACGTCACCGCCGTCCGGTTGCCATCGCGGTCGTAGGCATAGCGCGTCGTGTATGTGCCACCGCCCACCGTCTTCGTCTCCCGGATCAGCAGCCCGCGCCGGTCGTATGCGTATGCGGTCGACCCGGTCGGGTCGCTCATCGTCGTCATCCGCCCGATCCCGAACACCCCGCCATCGTACGTCCAGCCGGTCGTCTCCACGACCTCACTCCGCCTCGCCTCGGCTGGAAGCCGCGGATGCTCACATCCCGTAGCCGCATACCGCCTCGGAAAGGAACACATTCCGCGGCGCCTCTACCGGCGGTGGGGCGACCCGATCCGCCACCGAAGAACAAAGGTGTGGCCCCCACTTCCGCTCCCATTGCAATCAGTCGGATAGCCATGGATGCGGCTTCAACATTCTTAGGCGCACTGCGCGATCGGCGGCGCACCAGCTGTTCAGCCTTTTACGGCATAGCGCCGCCTCGTCATCTCCGCAGACTGGGACGTCCTGCAAGATCGCAGACAACACGCCATACAACTCTCGAATATCAACCGTGTTCTGAGTGCATAACCAGTCCATGGTGGCCTCAGGGTCAATTCGCGTGAGCGCGATAACAATCATGTCGAGTGGCATTCGTCTGGAACGAGGATCCGCGCCGGTCGCACCTTCCAGAGCGGCGAACTCACGTAATGCGGCGCGCTGGAGTTCGTGGTACGCCGAGGTGTCGCCAATCTGAGCCAATACAAAGGCGGAATGGCGTCGCACGTTGGGATCCGGACTACCTACACCCTCCAGAAGATAGGGAATAGCACTCGCACCGTAGCTGACCAGCTTTCGCGATGCAGCCGTATGGTGTGCCGGTGGACCAGGAAGTCGAACCAGCGTCTCTTGGCTAAAGCTCGCGACCAGTCGTCGCATCTCCGACCTATCGGTAACTCCTGCCGAGGAGTTGCGGGGATTTGCTGCGGCTTTTCGGCCCGGAGGAGGGAAACTCCCGTCGGGATTCGAACACGACGCTAGACAGCAGATGAACAAGAGCGTTCTTGCGGCAACAATCATGGCTGACGTCCTTCGCTTCCAAAGGAGCAGTCACCGAGCGAGCGGCAAGTGAACTCGACCGACCAGCTACCGCCTAGCTCCTTCCGGCAACAGCCGTCGCCTGCGCCGCCGCGGTCAAACACGGTGGCCGTAACCCACCCGCGGAAGGTGAGCGGGAAGTGGGCTGGACGCAATCCCTCGAATCCGACGCCTAGGTCATCGAAGCAAATCCGATTTCTTGTTCTTCGGACATTTCGAAGACGATCCTCCTCTTCAAGGCTGGCGGAGCCTATCCCTATCAAATAGCCTGGCCCCCTGAACTGGTCCTCAGAACGCCCTCCGATGATCTCGAGATCGCGACCAATCCACTGCTTAACTCCGCAGTCCGCGCTGTTGCCTACCTCTGCACAGACCTGATGCCCAATTGCGATCTTGCCAGAATTAGGATCGACGACGGGTCGACGGGTCGCCGTGATGCTCTTTGGGCAGCACTTCAAGCCGAGCGGGTCGATGACACCAATTGGATTGTTGCCGGCGTAGCGAAAGAGGTGAATATCTCCCGCGAAACCGATCGGATCTGCCTGCGTATATCGGCCCCAGGTTGATCGGTACCACCTGAAGATGTTGTACGCCAGCCCGCCCCCATCCGCCTCCTGCCCGGGGAATCGCAGCGGCTGGTGGCGATTGGCGCCGGTGCGCCATGCGAACACGCTGCCGTACGGCTCGTACTCCGCGCGCCAGACGACCGCGCCTGACCCGTCGGTCTGGAGGATGGGCGTCCCGAGGTGGTCGTCGAAATACCACGCCACGGCGCCGGTCGCATGCTCGACCTGCACCAGCGGCTGGCCGGCGAACCAGACGTACTCGTACGCGATCGCCCGTCCCGGCTGCGAGCTCTCCTCGCTCTCGGCCAGCAGGTTCAGCTCCGGCGTGTACAGCGAGATCCGTCCCGACGCTCCTCGTGTCGTGACCGTCCGCACTCCGCGACCGTCGTAGCTGAAACTCGCCCCCTCCCCTTCCGCCAACGTGTTCCGCGGCGAGTAAGCGTACGTCGCGACGCCGACCGTCACCTCGTTGCCGGCTCCGTCGTACGCCACGCTCCTCGCGGTGCCGTTCTCGCTGACCGAGGCCAGCTTCGGCGTCGTGCCGACGTGCGTGAAGGTCGCCATGCGCGCCGTGCCCAGCGTCGCGCTCACGAGGTTCCCCATCGCGTCGTAGCCGTAGACTCCCGGCCCCCACAGAGCCGCGCCGCCGTCCGCGCGCGTCAGCCGTCCCAGGTCGTCGTAGCCGTAGTCGCGGTCGTACCCGCGGTCGAGCAGGTCGTCGAGCGCCGTCACGTTCCCCGCGGCGTCATAGCCGTACGCATACGACGCGAGCGGCCCCGCCGCCCCGTGCAGCTCGTTGGTCAGCATCCGGTAGCGGCTGTCGAACGTGCTCTGCCGGCGGGTGCCGTTGCCGTAGAGCGCCGCCACGGC
>JBAQWH010000692.1:0-4933 GCA_049298815.1 Thermoanaerobaculia bacterium
CGTCCGGCGGAGGCGACTCCTCGCTCGCGCGGAACAGGGGCGGCATCTTCGAGGCGCGCCGGAACATCCCGGCCCGCGCGATGCCGCGATCGACGATCGCGCTCGAGCGCCTCACGCTCTCGATGAAGCCGTTCCGCCGCGGCGCTTCGACGTCGACGAGCTCGAGACCTCCACCCCGCACTTCGAAGTGCCTCTGCCCGCTGTTGAACGCGTCACCGTAAAGATCGGGCGGGTTGAGCTGGATCAGCGTCCAGCCCGGACGGCTCGCCCGGAGCACCCGCGCAGCCGCCACGTAATCGGCGGGCGAGCAGGCGGGACAGCCGCGATTGAGGACCGGCAGCCCGAGCATCTGCTGCAGGAGCGCGGTGTAGACCTCTCCGTCGCCGACCTGCAGCGCCTGCGTGAACGAGTCGCCGAGCACGAGGAGCCCGGGTGCCTGGGCGGTTGTCGCGCCGGGGACGAGACGGACTCCGGCGGACGTCCAGCGGCTGTCCGCCCATCCCTCCCCGGTCCTGTGGCGGACGGTAACTTCGGGCTTCGCGCCGGGGGCTCCTGCATCGACCGCGGCGCCGCCGAACCCCAGCCATCGCAGCAGAAGCTCGACTGCGATGGCGGCGAGCGCGAGTCCGGCGCAGCGTCGGATGAGCCGCATCGGCGCGATTGTCGCACCGTAGCGGAAGGAGAGCCCCGGACGACCCCGGCCCGGGTCCGATTCCATCGCCAGAAGCACGGTCAGGACCGCTGAAAGCCGCGGTTTGCTAGACTTCGGCGATTCCTATGTCGCGAAAGCCACAATTTGACAGCGAGAGCGACGACAATTCGCCGGACCTCGCTCCACGCTCTATGAACGAAAGCAAGATCGCACTCTTCATCGACTTCGAGAACATCGCCATCGGCGTGATGGACGCGAAGTACAAAAAATTCGAGATCGGTCTCCTCCTCGAGCGTCTGCTCGAAAAGGGGAAGATCGTCGCCAAACGCGCCTACTCCGACTGGGACAAGTTCCCCGACTACAAGCGCGAGCTGCACGAGGCCGCGATCGAGCTGATCGACATCCCGGCCCGCTCGTACTCCGGAAAGAACTCCGCCGACATCCGTCTCGTCGTCGACGCGATGGACATGTCGTTCTCGAAGGACCACATCGACCTCTTCGTGATCGCCTCGGGCGATTCCGACTTCTCGCCGCTCGTCTCCAAGCTCAAGGAGAACGACAAGTACGTGATCGGCGTCGGCGTGAAGAACTCGTCGAGCGACCTCCTGATCGACAACTGCGACGAGTTCATCTTCTACGAGGACCTCGTGCGCGGAACGGCGAAGCCGCCCGCCGTGGCAGGCCTCGACAAGAAGAAGGCCGAGGTCTTCAAGCTCCTGATCGACTCGATCAAGGCGCTCATGCGCGAGAACAAGGAGATCCTCTGGGGGTCGATGGTCAAGCAGACCATGCAGCGCAAAAAGCCGACCTTCAACGAGGAGTACTACGGCTACAACACCTTCAGCGACCTTCTCGAAGACGCCCAGACGAACAACATCATCAAGATCAAGAAGGACGTGAAGAGCGGGTCGTACGTCATCACCGGATTTGCTCAGCCGGCAGCGTAGATAGGGAAGTAAGAAGTGTGAAGTGTGAAGTGTGAAAAGGCGGCGGTGCACGCGCTTTCGCTTCTTTCACACTTCACACTTCACACTTCACACTTCAGTTACTCTTCCTTCCGTGGCAGACCTCAAGAACCGCTCCCACTTCCCCGTACTGGTCATCGGGACCGGCATCGCCGGCCTGACCACCGCGTTCTCGCTCGCGAGCTCGGGCATTCAGGTCCTGCTCGTGACGAAGGCGAGCGATCCGTCCGACTGCAACACGTTCTGGGCCCAGGGCGGGATCATCTACGAGGGGGTCGGCGATTCCGCCGACAAGCTGGTCAGCGACATCCTCCGCGCGGGCGCCGGCATCTCGAACGAGGAGGCGGTGCGATTCCTCGCAGAGGAGGGGCCGGCGGTCGTCAAGGAGATCCTGCTCGACGACATGCACGTCCCCTTCTCGATGAACCACGAGGGGGAGCTCGACCTGACGCAGGAAGGGGCGCATTCGGTCTCGCGCATCATTCACGCCGGTGACGCGACCGGGCGCGCGATCGAGATCTCGCTGCTGAACCGGGTGAAGGCGGAGCCGAACATCACGCTCGCGACCGACGTCACCGCGATCGACCTCCTGACCACGCACCACCATCCGGGCGACATTCAGATCCGCTACCGGCTCGAGAACGAGTGCGTCGGGGCGTACCTGCTCGACAACCTGACGAACGAGGTCTACACGGTCTTCGCCGACTACACGATTCTCGCGACCGGGGGCGTGGGGCAGATCTACCTCCACACGACGAACACGCGCAACGCGATCGGCGACGGGGTCGTGATGGCGTACCGCGCCGGCGCGCGGATCATGAACGCCGAGTACGTGCAGTTCCATCCGACCGCCCTCGCCGACAAGAAAGCGAACCACTTCCTCATCTCCGAGGCGCTCCGCGGAGAAGGGGCGCGGCTGAAGAACCAGAAGGGCGAGTACTTCATGGAGCGTTACTCGCCCGAGATGAAGGACCTCGCCCCGCGCGACATCGTGGCCCGCGCGATCGTCGAGGAGATGACGCGAAACAAGGACGAGTACGTCTACCTCGATCTCGCGAACTTCTACAACGGACACCAGCCGATCGCCGAGCGCTTCCCCAACATCATGAAGGCCTGCGCGGAGATCGGCGTCGACATCCAGCACGACCCCATCCCGGTCGTCCCTGCGGCGCACTACTTCTGCGGCGGCGTGCTCGTGAACACTTCGGGCGAGACGACGCTCAGCCGCCTCTACGCCATCGGCGAGACCTCGTGCTCCGGACTGCACGGGGCGAACCGTCTCGCGTCGACCTCCCTCCTCGAGGGGCTGACGTGGGGCTACTTCGCGGCGCTCTCGATCCGCGAGAAGCTCGCAGCCGCGACCACGCCGGTCGAGAGCGCAGGCTTCACCCGCGCCGCCCAGGCGAACGGCGTCCGCCGCGCGTTCTCGTCCACGACATCGGGGACCGGAGCCGTCCCGGCCACGGTGCTCCACTCGATCCCCGACTGGCGTCCGCCCGGCCGCGAGAACCTCGAGGACCCCGCACTGCTTCTTCAGGACTGGACCGCGATCCAGCACACGATGTGGAACTACGTCGGCATCGTCCGGACGCGCGAGCGGATGAAGCGAGCGGTCGCCGACATGAAGCAGCTCGGCAGCCGGCTCACCAAGTACTACCACGAGGCGATGATCAGCAAGTCGATCGTCGAGCTCTTTCACGGCCAGCAGATGGCGGCGATCGTCGCCGACGCCGCGATCCGCAACCCCACGTCGCGCGGCGCGCACTTCCGGCGGGACTGACCTGCCGATGCCGTCGCTCTGGCACTACCTCCGTCGCGCACCATTCAAGACGAGGAAGCTCTTCCTCTCGAAACGCGCCGAAAAGCTCCACGTCGGGAGCGGCTCCTCGGCCCTTGCGGGCTGGGTCAACATCGACAACCAGAAGCTGCCCGGCGTCGACGCCGTCATCGACGTGACGTTCGGCCTGCCCTTCCGCGACGTCGGATTCATCTTCGCCGAGCACTTCATCGAGCATCTCTCCTACAACGACGCGATGTACTTTCTCGCCGAGTGCCGGCGCGTCCTCCGCGACGACGGCGTGCTGCGCCTCTCGACGCCGAACCTCGACTGGGTCTGGGCCTCCCACTACCGGCGCGTGCTGAGCAAGGAGCAGGAGACGATCGCCTGTTTCGCGTTGAACCGCGGATTCCGAGGATGGGGGCACCAGTTCCTCTACAACTTCGGAACGCTCGCCGCAACGCTGCGGGACGCCGGCTTCGCGAACGTCGTCCGCTGCGACTACGGCACGAGCGCGCATCCGGAGCTGGCCGGTCTCGAGTCCCACGAGAAGAGCGAAGACTACGAAGGCATCTCGCACATCCTCATCGTCGAGGCCTCGGGGCGCGGCGGGGGATCGCCGGGAGAGTTCGTCGAGTCGCGGGACCTGTATCTGAGGGACCTGAACGTGCGATAGGAGAATGGGACCGATGGGACCGATGGGACCGATGGGACCAATAGGACCTATGGGACCTATAGGACCTATGGGACCTATGGGACCTATGGGACCTATAGGACACGCCCGCCCGGGCGAGGCTATTAGCCCTTATGGTTGAAACCTTGGAGGCCGGCGACCAGTCGATCGAGGCGTTCGTCCTAGCGCTACATCGACCTGTCCTGAACACCCACCTGGGCGGGTGGGTCCTATAGGTCCTATAGGTCCTATTGGTCCTATTCTCCTATTCTCCCATTCAGAACAGCTCGCGCTGGTTCCTCATCGCGGAAATCGGGTACCCGAGGTGCTCGCAGGCGGTGCGGCTGACGACGCGGCCGCGCGGCGTACGCTGCAGGAAGCCGATCTGGATCAGGTACGGTTCGTAGAGGTCTTCGATCGTGCCGCGGTCCTCTGCGATCGAGGAGGCGAGTGCGGCGACGCCGACCGGACCTCCGCCGAACCGTTCGATGATCGTCGTGAGGAGCTTGCGGTCGATCTCGTCGAGGCCGTAGTCGTCGACCTCCAGCATCTCGAGCGCCTCGCGTGCGATGGCGACGTCGATGCTCCCCTCGTGCCGCACCTCGGCGAAGTCGCGGACGCGCCGGAGCAGCCGGTTCGCGATTCGCGGAGTCCCTCGGGACCTGCGGGCCATCTCGACCGCTGCATCGCGTCCGATCGGGATTCCGAGGATGTCGGCGGAGCGGCTCACGATGACCGTCAGCGAGTCGACGTCGTAGAAGTCGAGTCGGTGCACGATGCCGAAGCGCGCGCGCAGCGGCGCCGTCAGGAGGCCCGCGCGGGTCGTCGCACCGATCAGGGTGAACCGCGGCAGCTCGACCTTGAGC
>JBAQWH010000693.1:0-4557 GCA_049298815.1 Thermoanaerobaculia bacterium
CCACTTCGGCGCCCCCGCCTGAGTCCGCCAGGCCTCGATCGTGCAAACCCTACCGCGCGCCCTGAACGTCGGTTCACTTAGAATCGCCGCTCCCAAAGAAATCGGCTGACCGCTCGGAGATCGTGGATGTCTGATCAGCTCCAGTACAGGAATCATCTTGTCGAGGCCTATCCCGACGTGTACACGGCGGAGGCGCGCGCTGCGATCGAGGCGCTCGCTCCGCTGAATCGCGAGCGGCAGGAGGTCATGGCGGCGCGGAGCGCACGCCGTCTCGCGCGCTTCAACGAGCGGCGCGGAATCGACTTCCTCGATCCGGACTCGACCATCCCACGCACGAACATCCTCGTTCGCGACGCGCGCCAGGGGAACTTCGACGGCAGCGAGATCCCGCACGATCTCCAGCGTCAATGGATCCAGGGGACAGGCCCCGCGACCAAGCCGCGCGCATCGACCGAGTCGGCGATCCGCAACGTCGCCTACGCGCTTCTGTCCGGCGCGGACGGCTGGATGTTCGACGGCGAGGACGCGCTGGGGCAGGTCGACACGATGTCGCTCGACAACCAGCGGAACCTGAAGCTCGCCATCGCGAAGGACCCCTCGTTCCTGCAAGGCGCAGAGAACGTCGCGGAGGAGATGAACGCCTGGGCGAAGGGATTCTTCGGCCGGACGATCGTCGACGACTGGCGGAAGCAGCTCGACTTCACCACGAAGATCTTCCGCTGCCGCGGCCTCCACCTCGACGACCGACACATCCGTCAGGCGGACGGCACCGGCTTCTCCGCGTCGATCGTCGACCTCTGCCTCTACGTCACGAACAATCACGAGCGGCTGCGCGCGGCGGGCTCGTCGATCGCCCTCTACCTGCCGAAGATCCAGGCGGCGGAAGAAGCCGCCGTGTGGAACCGGATGATGACGGCCCTCGAGCAGCACCTCGGACTTCCGATCGGGACGATCAAGGCCTACGTCCTCATCGAGCAGATCGAAGCGTGCTTCCAGCTCATGGAGATCCGGGCGGCGCTCTCGCCGCACTTCGTCGGTTTCAACACGGGACGCTGGGACTACATCAACAGCGTGGCCGACGCGCTCGCGTGGGACGACCGGTTCGTGAACCCGAACATCGACGCGATCGTGATGACGTACGGCTACATGCGGATCTACGAAGACCGCGTGCGGCGCGCCGTCAACACGCCCGATCGCAACGGCCGCTTCGCGCTCTGGCAGGGTGGGATGGAGCCGAACATCCCGGTCGGCTCCGAAGCAGGCGTGACGGCGGGGATGAAGAAGGCGGTCGCCGGCGGCGAGCGCGAGCAGCGCGAAGGGGCGAGCGGCAAGTGGGTCGCCCACTGGAAGATGGTCCACATCGTCCGCCCGGTCTGGGAAAAGGTGGGAGAGGCGAACCAGCTCGGCCGCAAGTTCCCGCCGCTCACCTACACGGGGGACGACGCGGACGCGCTCGCGCTCCTCGAGCCTGCGCCGCGCACAATCCGTGGCGCGCGCGACCTCCTGAGCGTCGCGCTGCAGTACGGCAACGCCTTCGGCCGCGGCTTCCAGGCGGCCGCGCTGAAACCGGCGGACTTCTTCGGGAACGACGACGTCCTCTACCTGATGGAGGACATGGCGACCGGCGAGATCCGCGTCAGCATCCTCTGGGAGTGGCTCCACAAGCACGCGAGGTTCACCGACGACGATCCGGAGACGGGCGTGATGGCAGGCGACGAGCTCAACCCGGCGCTGTTCGACCGCATCCTCGAAGAGGAGTACGCGAAGCTCCTCGCCGCGAGGAACAAGGACGTCCACGACGACTCGAAGCACACCACCCTCCCGATCGCACGCGAGATCGTCGCCTCGTGCGTGAAGGATCCTGTGAAGGCACCGTGGTACATCGACCTGCTCAACCTCAACCTGAACAACCATGATCTCGGCCTCGCGAAGGAGCGCATCGCGAAGTACCGCGAGGCGCTGCTGCGCGACGGCTCGCGGATCACGGAGAACCTGGACTTTGCGTCGTGAGTGTCAGCCCACCCGCCCGTGCCTGTGGCCTCGGGATCCTTCGCCGTCCTCAGCCCCTCCGGGGCATCGGCGGCTCAGGATGACACTGACCACTGACCACTGGCCACTGACCACCGACCACTGGCCACCGACCACCGACCACTGGCCACTGACCACCGACCACTGGCCACTGACCACCGACCACTGACCACCGGCCACTGACCACTGGCCACTCGAGGTAAACATGAACAGCTTCGACAAGCAGGTCTCCGAAACGCAGAACTGGTTCGACAGCGGACGCTTCAAGGGCATCGTCCGTCTCTACACGGCGCGGCAGGTGGTCGAGCAGCGAGGGACGATCCCGGTCGACTACACCGTGGCCCGCGACGCGGCAGCGGCGTTCTACACTCGGCTCCGTGAGCTCTTCGACCAGCGGAAGTGCGTCACGACCTTCGGTCCCTACTCTCCTGGACAGGCCGTGACGATGAAGCGCATCGGCATCGAGGGGATCTACCTCGGCGGATGGGCGACGTCGGCGAAGGGGTCGAAGACCGAGGATCCGGGACCGGACCTCGCGAGCTATCCGCTGAGCCAGGTGCCCGACGAAGCGGCGTCGATCGTCCGCGCGCTGCTGGCTGCCGACCGCAACCAGCAGTACCTCCGCGCCACGATGCCGGAGGACCAGCGGGCCTCGGCCCAGGCGTACGACTTCCGGCCGTTCATCATCGCCGACGCCGACACCGGCCACGGCGGCGATGCTCACGTGCGCAACCTCATCCGGCGCTTCGTCGAGGTCGGCGTTCCCGGCTATCACATCGAGGACCAGCGGCCCGGGACCAAGAAGTGCGGCCATCAGGGCGGCAAGGTGCTCGTCTCGGAAGACGAGCAGATCAAGCGGCTCAACGCCGCGCGCCTGCAGCTCGACATCATGAAGGTGCCGGGGATCATCGTGGCGCGGACCGACGCGGAGTCGGCGACGCTTCTCGACGGCCGCAGCGACGAGCGCGACCACCCATTCATCCTCGGCGCGACGAACCTGCGCATCCCTCCCTACAAGCTCTGCTACGTCGCGATGGCGAAGCGGTTCTTCGACGCCGGCGTGAAGGAGCTCAACGGCCATCTCCTCTTCTCGATCGCGGAAGACGAGTACGCGGCGGCAGACAAATGGCTCGACCGGAGCGGCATCGCGCGGATGATCGAAGAAGCGGTCGCAGCGATCGTGAAGGGCGGGAGCGTCGACAAGCAGTTCGACGCGGTCGAGGCGCGGATGGTCCAGGCGTGGGAGGCGGAGGCGGGCGTCGACACGTTCGCGCGCGCCGTCGCCGACGTCCTCGAGGCGCGGATCAGCGACGGCGAGGAGTTCGACATCAAGGTCGGCGACTGGATGGAGTTCGCGAAGACCGCCTCGTTCTATTCGGCGCGGCTCAAAGCGCGGTCGTTCGGCGTCAACCTCACCTGGGATCCCGAGCACGTGAAGACGCCGGACGGCTTCTACCAGGTCCGCGGCGGCATTCCGTACGCGATCGCGAAGTCGCTCGCAGCGGCGCCGTTCGCCGACATCCTCTGGATGGAGACGAAGACCGCAAACCTCCCGGATGCGAAGCAGTTCGCCGACGCGATCCACGCGGTCTTCCCGGAAAAGATGCTCGCGTACAACCTCTCACCGTCGTTCAACTGGGACTCGACCGGGATGAGCGAGGAGGAGATGCGCCAGTTCCCCGCGGAGCTGGGGAAGATGGGCTTCGTCTTCAACTTCATCACCTACGGCGGGCACCAGATCGACGGGGTCGCGGCGGAGGAGTTCGCGAGCGAGCTGCGCCAGGACGGCATGGTCGCGCTGGCGCGCCTGCAGCGGAAGATCCGGCTGCTCGAGTCACCCTACAAGACGCCGCAGACGCTCGTCGGCGGACCGCGGCTCGACGCGGCGCTCCTCGCCTCGTCGGGACGCACCGCCTCCACGACCGCGATGGGGGCGGGGTCGACGCAGCACCAGCACCTCATCCAGACCGAAGTCCCGAAGAAGCTGCTCGAGGAGTGGCTCTCGATGTGGCGCGACTTCTACGCGATCGAAGAGACTCTGAAAGTCAGCCTCAAGCCGCAGCGCGCCGGGTCCGAGCTCCTCGAGCTCGCGATCGCCGGGAACGACGGCGAGAAGCACGCGAACGTGATCTTCGCGCCGATCCAGGACCGCCGCGGCTGCGTGATCCTCTCGGTTCGCGACCAGAACACGTTCGACGAGGCGCTGCGGAAGAAGCGGCTCATGAGCCTCATCCACCTCTGGCTCATCCACCGCTACAAGGCCGACTCGGTCCATTACGTCACGCCGACCGAGGACAACACGTATCAGGCGGAGAAGATGAAGGCGCACGGCATCTTCGTGGAGGTGAGCACCGAGGTCGGCCAGATCATCGTCGCCGACGTCAACCAGCCGCGCATCGTCGAGCTCCTCGAAGAGAATCGAGTGAATCTCGGACGCCTGATCCGGAAGGAAGACGGGACAGCCCAGGGCCGCGCCTAGTCTCGCAACAAAGCGAAGTGTCGATTACCTTCTCCCCCGCCGCGCGGGGG
>JBAQWH010000694.1:0-2198 GCA_049298815.1 Thermoanaerobaculia bacterium
GGGTGATGGTGGGCCGCAGGGACGTCGGACTCGAGCAGATCCGCCGCGGCTTCGCGTGGCATTACGTGCAGTTCGCCTCCCAGCAGGAGATCCACGAGCGCTCGGCGTACGCATCTGCGGAACGGGCGGCACGGAGCGCGCGGGCCGGCCTGTGGAAGGATGCGACGCCGGTCGCCCCGTGGCGGTACCGGCGTCGCTAGAGGCTCGAAGCGGTGATCAGAAGCGCAGGGTGAGACCGGCGGAGAAGATCACCGGGTTCATGTCGAACTTCACCTCGCTCCCGCCGCCGATGGGACGGACAGCGGTGGCCGACGACTCGAGCGGAACGTATTTCGCGTCGAGGGTGAGGCCGAGGTTGTTGGTCAGCTTGATGCCGACACCGGCGTTGAGCGCGAGCCCGAGGTCATCCTCGAAGTCGATCGACTCGAAGTCGAGATTGCTCAATTCCTCGGGACGGTCGACGTCGCCGAAGAGGACGTACGCGGCGCCGGCGCCGACGTACGGATCGATCCGCCCGTTCGGGGCGAAGTGGAACTGCATCACCGCGGTGATCGGCATCATCTCGACCTGGGTCGGCGTCGCGTTGATCGTGCGCGTGCGGAAGTTGAGGTCGTTCTCGACACGGACGATCGCGAATTCGGTCGAGATCCGGTCGCCCCAGAAGATGTTTGCACCGATGCCGTAACCCATGGTGCCGTCGAAGCTGACGTCGAGCGGGTTGTTCCCTTCGAACGTGCCTTCACTGCTCGTGTCGACCCAGGCGGCGTAACCGGTGAGGTCGAAGGCGCGTTGCTGCGCCGCGGCGGGCACTGCGATGAGGAGAAACGCAACTGCGAGAGAGAGTCCGAACTTCATTAGGTCAAATAACCTCCGCCCGGGTCTCTAGCAGTTGCGATACCAGAAGTGGTGACTGCTGAGGTTGCGCCGTCCTGACCCGCTCGCCACGGCGCCGGAAATATTCGGACGCCGAAGAGCTGTACAGGCTGGCAATCCAATGACCATCGTCCGCTCTGCGCTCGTCCTCCTGCTCGCCGTCGCGCCGGTCCTGGCGCGTGCCGACGTCGCGCGGACTCCTCACGTCACCGCGGAGCTCATCGCCGAGCGCACCTCGGTCGCACCCGGCGAGACCATCTCCGTCGGTCTGCGGCTGCAGATGATCGAGGGGTGGCACACCTACTGGCTCTATCCCGGCGACTCCGGCGAGCCGACCTCGATCGACTGGGTGCTCCCTGCCGGTTTCTCGGCGGGCGGGATCGAGTGGCCGCATCCCCGGCAGATCTCGATGGCGCCGCTCACGACGTACGGCTACCTGGGCGAGGTGCTGCTGCCTGTCGCGATCACCGCGGCGGCGGACGCGAAGCCGGGCACGACCGCGAAGCTCGAGGCGAACGTCTTCTGGATGGTCTGCCACGAGGTCTGCATCCCGGAAGAGGCGAAGCTGAGCCTCGGGATCCCGATCACGGCGACCCCGGGAGCGCTCGACCCTGACCATCGGGAGCTGTTCGACCGAACGCGGTCGATGATCCCGGCGCAGGACCCGTCGTGGCGCGCGGCCGCCACGAAGAGTGCAACCGGGTTCACGCTGACGATCACGCCGCCTGCATCGGGCAGCGTCGACGTCGAGGCGCTCCGCTTCTTTGCGGCCGAGGGGCCGGTCATCGAGCACTCGGCGCCGCAGAAGCCGGTGCTGCGAGACGACCGCATCACGATCGAGCTCGCGCGGAACCCGTACCTGAGTGGCGACCCGAAGCGGCTGCGCGGCGTGCTGGTCGGCAACGGCCCTTTGAGCGCGGATGGCGCGAGAGCTGTGGAGCTCGATGCCGTGCTCGGGGCCCCGATCGTGGCGACGGCGGCGCCGCCCGCGACGAAAAAGCCGATCACGCTCTGGCTCGCAGTCGGTCTCGCGTTCGTCGGAGGGGTGATCCTCAACCTCATGCCGTGCGTTTTTCCGGTGGTGTCGCTCAAGGTCCTCGGCTTCGTCGAGTCGGCGGGGCACGAACCGCGTCGCGTGCGGCTCCACGGCCTCAGCTTCGCGGCCGGCGTCGTCGTCGCGTTCTGGCTTCTGGCGGGGCTGCTGCTGATGCTTCGCGCTGCCGGCGAGGAGATCGGCTGGGGCTTCCAGCTCCAATCGCCGCCGTTCGTCGCGGCGATGGCATTTTTGATCTTCGCGATCGGGCTGGTCCTGGCGGGCGTGATGG
>JBAQWH010000695.1:0-7173 GCA_049298815.1 Thermoanaerobaculia bacterium
CGCTCCGCCCCCGGCTACTCGCCTTGGCCGCTTCGCGGCCGCGAAGCGGCTCCGACGAGTAGCCGACGAGTAGCCGCGAAACAGTTCCGACGAGTAGCCGCGAAGCGGTTCCGACGAGTAACCGCGAAGAGTTTCGGAAACCCGACGCATCAGCCGCGGAGCGGCTCCGGCAATTAGCCGGGGGTGGAGCGAAGCGACACCCCCGGTGCGGAGGCGAGGAACAAGGCGCCCTGACAGGGCGCTGGCAGATACCCTGGAGCATCCGGCGCCTACCTGCCTGGGCCTCCTCTGGGCCACCGCCGCCCGCGCACGCTCTCTTCCCAGCGGAAGCGGCCGAGGTCGATCCGTCCTCGTTCGTCGAAGGCCACCCCTTCCGCCTCGAGCAGCATGCGCTGCAGCTCGTCGGAATCCGTCCTCGAACGCGGGCTGACCTCGCCGCGCGCGTTCACCACGCGGTGCCAGGGGACGTCGGTCCGCTCCGGAAGCGCGTGCATCGCGTAACCGACCTGGCGCGCGTGTCCTTCGAGCCCCGCGAGCTCCGCGACCTGGCCGTACGTCGCCACGCGCCCGGCCGGAATCCGCCGCACCACCGCCCGGATCAGCTCGTAGCGCTCCATCACAAAGCATTGTAAGATGCACACTTTCCAGGGCAGTTGCTACAAGTACAACTCATGTCCCCTCATCGGTTTTCGATGTCACAGTGAGGTGTGTCGATGCCCCGTGCGTTTGCGTCAGGACAGATCGCTTTCGGCCTCGTGTCGATCCCGGTGAAGCTCTTCAGCGCGACCGAAGCGTCCGAGAAGATCTCGTTCAACATGCTGCACAAGGACTGCGGGACCCGCGTCCAGCAGCAGCTCTTCTGCCCCAAGGACGAGCGGACGGTCGACCGGACGGAGGTCGCGAAGGGCTACGAGTTCTCGAAGGGGCAGTACGTGCTCTTCTCCGACGACGAGCTCAAGACCCTCGAGGAGAAGGTGACGCAGCAGATCGAGATCACCGAGTTCCTCCCGAGCACCGAGATCGACCCGATCTACTTCTCCAAGTCGTTCTATCTCGCCCCCGACAAGGGAGGCGCGCGCGCTTACTCGCTCTTCTCGCGAGCCCTCGCGGAGACCGGGCGCTGGGCGCTGGCCAAGTACGCCGCGCGGGGCAAGCAGTACCTGGTCTGTCTCCGCCCGCTCGGCAAGGGGCTCGTGATGCAGCAGCTCTACTACCCGAACGAGGTCCGTTCACTCGAAGAGCTCGAGCTCGGAGAAGTCGAGGTCAAGGAGAACGAGCTGAAGATGGCGGTGCAGCTCGCGCAGATGAGTGCCACGGAAGAGTTTCATCCGGAGGCTTACCGCGACGAGGTGCAGGAGCGGATCCGGGCAGCGATCCAGAACAAGGTCGACGGACAGGAGATCACGATGTCCGAGGGCGAGCAGCCACGCGCCGAGGTCATCGACCTGATGGAAGCCTTGAGAAGGAGCCTCGGCGGCGCCGCGGCGCCCGCCAAGGAGTCTGCGGCCAGGAGCTCGTCGTCGAAGGGCGCAGTCAAGTCCGAGGCGAAGCGCAAACCCGCCAGACGGGTCCCGCGTGAAGTGGTGGAGGCCGCACCCAAAACGCGCAAACGCGCACGCTGAGCGCTGCGCCAACCGCTACAATCGCCCCCATGTCCTGGACGGTCCGGGAGGTCTCGACCATGATCGGCCTCTCACCGGCACAAATCCGAGCCTACGCGAGCAAGGGTCTCCTCGAGCCCGAGCGCGGCTCTCGCGGCGAGCTCCGTTTCGGCTTTCGTGACCTGATTCTCCTCCGGACCGCCGGAGAGCTGACCGCCGCCCGCGTCCCGCAGCGCAAACTGCACCGTACGCTCGAGCGGCTTCGCGAGCAGCTTCCGGAAGGGCGGTCGCTCACCGGCCTGCGGATCACGGCCGACGGCGAGCGCCTCGTCGTCAGCGACGGCGCCGCGCGATGGAATCCGGACTCCGGACAGGTCCTGTTCGACTTCAGCACGGCGGACGTACTAGCCAGCGCGCAGCCGGCGGTTGCCGCGGTCGGCAGGAGCCGAACGGCCGAGGAGTGGTACGAGCTCGCGTACGACCTCGAGCAGCAGTCGGTCGAAGAAGCGATGGACGCGTACCGCCGGGCGCTGCAGCTCGATCCTGCCCACGCCGACGCGCACGTCAACCTCGGCCGGCTCCTTCACGAGCGACGCGACGCGCGAGCCGCGGAGCGACACTACCGGGACGCGCTCGCGTCTCAGCCCTCCCACGTGACTGCGGCATTCAACCTCGGGGTCGTTCTCGAGGATCTCGGTGAGCTCGACGAAGCCGCGGAGGCTTACCGTTGTGCGCTCGCCATCGAACCCGACTATGCCGACGCGCACTTCAACCTTGCGGGCCTCCTGGAGCGTCGCGGCGATCGCCGTACGGCGTTCATGCATCTCAAGGCGTACAGGTCGCTCGCTGAGTGAACAGCATGAATCAAAGTGGAAGTACCCCGTCCCGGCGCCTCGTCTCGCTCGACGTCTTCCGCGGCGCGACCATCGCGGGAATGCTCCTCGTCAACAATCCAGGCAGCTGGAGCGCCATCTACCCGCCGCTCGCACACGCGGAGTGGCACGGGTGGACGCCGACCGACCTGATCTTCCCGTTCTTCCTCTTCATCGTCGGGGTGACGACGGAGCTCTCGAAGAAGGACCCGCGCGGCATCCTTCGACGCGGAGGGCTGATCATCCTCTTCGGCCTTCTCCTGAACGCGTTCCCGTTCTTCTGGTGGGGAAAGATGCCGGGCGATCCGACGCTGTTGGACCGCATCGTCTGGCGTTTCGACCACCTCCGCGCGCTCGGCGTGCTGCAGAGGATCGGGCTCGTCTACATCGGAGCTGCCTTCATCGCGCTGCGGACCACGAAGAAACAGCAGGCACTGATCGCGGCCGCGATCCTGCTGGCGTACTGGGGGATCCTGACGACCGGTCCGCTGCAGCCGCCCGAGGCGACCGTCGCGGCGAGCGTCGACCGCGCGCTGCTCGGCGAGAAGCACATCTGGTCGAGCAGTAAGACGTGGGATCCGGAGGGGCCGCTCTCGACGATTCCGGCGGTCGCGACCGCGCTTTGCGGGGTGCTGTGCGCCGGGTGGATCAAGGCGCGGCGCATCGGCGTCCTCACCATCGCTGGAGCGGCCGGCGTTGCGGCGGGAATGGCGTGGGACCTGATCTTCCCGATCAACAAGAATCTCTGGACGAGCTCGTATGTCCTGTTCGCGGCCGGCACCGCTTGTCTGATCCTCGCGCTCACGATCTGGGTCGTCGACATCGCCGGCGTAAAGGGATGGACGAAGCCGTTCGTCGTCTACGGAGTGAACCCCCTGATCGCATTCGTCGGATCGGGGATGATGGCGAGGCTCCTCGGCATCATCAAGATCGATGGTGTGTCGCTGCAGGCACTGAGCTACCAGACGTTCTACAAACCGTACTTCACTCCCGAGTTCGGGTCGTTTCTCTGGGCGATGACATTCGTGCTGATCTGGATCGCGATCCTCTGGGTGCTCTACAGGAAGAACATCATCGTGCGGGTGTGATGATTGAAGTAAGAAGTTTGAAGTAAGAAGCATGACCCCCACCCGCCCCCAGGGATGACGTTTCATACTCGCAAAGCCGCGCGGTACTGCGGTTACCATGTTCCCCGATGCACGAGATCGATCGGGTGATCGCAGCCTGCAGGGACATCGCTGCGCGCGGTGCCCGCGGTGTGCTGATCACCGTCGTTCGCACGGAGGGGTCGACGTACCGGCGCGCCGGAGCCCGAGCCGTCATCAGCGCAACGGGCGAGGCGGTCGGCGCGATCAGTGGGGGTTGCGTCGAGCGCGACCTCGCGGAGCGGATCAAGCCGTGGCTCGGCGAGATGGCGCCGCGTATCGTCCGTTACGACACGACCGGCGATGACGACCGCATCTTCGGCCTCGGCCTCGGATGCCGCGGCGTGATCGACCTCCTCGTCGAGCCGTTCGACGGCGACCACCTTCCGCGGCTCGTGACCGAGTTCACTTGGCGGGGGCGCGAGACGCTCGAGTGGACGACGCCCCTTCCGGATGGTGGCCTCTTCGTCGAGCTCGTCCGACCGCAGCGGCGAGTGATCGTCTTCGGTGGTGGCGCCGACGCGCTTCCGGTCATTCGTGCCGCGGAAATGATCGGCTGGGATGCCGAGCTCGTGACGGCCAGGACCTGCCATCCTTCCGAGGTGGCATCGAAGCTCGATCTGGCGGGATACGACGCCGCCGTCGTGATGACGCACAACTTCATGCAGGACGTCGACATCGTCCGCGCCGTCGAGGCTTCCCCCATCGGCTACATCGGTCTGCTCGGCCCCCGGTCCCGAGGGGACGAGCTGCTCGAGGCGGCCGGTGTGGAGCGCGGTCCGCGCCATTACAGCCCGGCGGGTCTCGACCTCGGCAGCGAGACGCCCGAGGAGATCGGCGTCTCGATCATCGCCGAGGTGCAGGCCGTGCTGCTGCAGCGGAGCGGTGGGCTGCTGAGGGACGCGCAGCGGGCGATCCACGAGCGGCCGCCGGTCCAGACATGCGCCTGACCGCGGTCGTCCTGGCTGCCGGGTTATCGTCGAGGCTCGGCCATCCGAAGCAGCTCGCGGAGGTCGGAGGAGAGTCACTGCTGCGCAGGGCGGTGCGCGCAGCGATCGATGCGGGCTGCGACGAGACGATCGTGGTCCTGCCGCCGGGGCTCTTCGCGGACCAGCTCGAAGGGCTGAAGGCGACCATCGTCGAGAACCCGGGCCGGGACGAAGGGATCGCGTCGTCGATCCGCACCGGCGTCCAGGCGGCGGGCGAGGGACGGATTCTCGTCATGCTCTGCGACCAGCCGCTGGTGAACGCTGCGCACCTGCGGAAGCTCGCCGGGCTCGGCCACGACATCGTCGCGACCGCCTATGCAGGAGGAGCGGGGGTGCCGGCGATCTTCGCTCCGTCCCTGCGAGCGGAGCTGCTGGCGCTCCGAGGCGACCGGGGAGCGCGGTCGGTCATTCGTGCCCATGCGGCAGCGTGCGCGACCGTGGCCCTCGAGGCCGCGGCCGTCGACATCGATACGCCGTCGGACCTCGACGCCTTCCGCTCCACGACCGGCTGCTGAAAACGTCTGCGATCCGTCACCGGCCGCGGTGTCTGATGCCGGTTTTCGCCCTCAATTCGATGCGATACCATCCGGCCGCTCGCGGCATCCCGCCGCTGGAGACGTTCCACCACCAGGAGGCTTCATGGCCAACGGCATCATCCGCGTCCCGACGCCGGTCAACGAACCGGTCCGCGCCTACGCGCCCGGGTCCCCAGAAAAAGTCACGATCAAAAAGAAGCTCGACGAGTTTCTGGGACAGGAAATCGAGATCCCGCTGATCATCGGAGGGAAAGAGGTTCGCACCGGCAACACGGCGAAGGCCGTCTGTCCTTTCGACCACAAGCACGTTCTCGCGACCTATCACCAGGCGGGTGAGAAGGAAGTGCAGCAGGCGATCGCGGCCTCGCAGGAAGCGTGGCGGGAGTGGTCGGAGCTGTCGTGGCCGCACCGGGCTGCCGTCTTCCTGAAGGCCGCCGACCTCCTCGCTGGTCCGTATCGCGACGTCGTCAACGCCGCGACGATGCTCAACCAGGCGAAGACGGTGCACCAGGCAGAGATCGACTCCGCATGTGAGCTGATCGACTTCTATCGCTACAACCCGCACTACATGCAGTTCGTCTACGAGCAGCAGCCGGGCAACTCGCCTCAGACGTGGAACTACGTCGAGTATCGCGCGCTCGAGGGCTTCGTCTTCGCCGTGACGCCGTTCAATTTCACGTCGATCGCGGGCAACCTCCCGACCGCCCCGGCGATGATGGGGAACGTCGTTCTCTGGAAGCCTGCGTCGTCGGCGGTCTACTCCGGCTACTGGATCATGAAGCTCCTGCAGGAAGCCGGACTGCCGGACGGGGTCATCAACTTCATTCCGGGCCGCGGCGGCGCCGTCGGCAATCCGGTGCTCGCCAGCCGCGACCTCGCGGGCATCCACTTCACCGGCTCGACCGGCGTCTTCAACGACATGTGGAAGACGATCGGCAGCAACGTCGGCTCGTATCGCGGCTACCCGCGCATCGTCGGAGAGACAGGCGGGAAGGACTTCATTTTCGCCCATCCGAGCGCGAACGTCCCGGCCCTCGTGACGGCGATGGTCCGCGGTGCGTTCGAATACCAGGGGCAGAAGTGCTCGGCCGCGTCACGCGCCTTCATCCCGAAGTCGCTGTGGAAGGACGTCCGTGAGCAGCTCGTCGCACAGCTCAGCGAGATCCGGATGGGGTCGCCCCTCGACTTCCGGAACTTCTTCTCGGCCGTCATCGACAAGGGAGCGTTCGACACCATCACCGGCTACATCGACTACGCGGTCGCGAACAAGGGCGAGTTGATCGCCGGCGGCAAGTACGATGCCTCGGAGGGCTACTACATCGAGCCGACCGTCATCCGGACGGAGGACCCGAAGTTCCGGCTGATGTGCGAGGAGATCTTCGGACCGGTGCTCACGGTCTACGTCTACGACGACGTCAAGATCGACGAGGCGCTCGAGCAGCTCGACACGGCGAGCCCGTACGCACTGACCGGCGCGGTCTTCGCGCAGGACCGCAAGGTGATTGCGGAGCTGTCGAAGCGGCTGCGGCACTCGGCGGGGAACTTCTACATCAACGACAAGCCGACCGGCGCGGTCGTCGGACAGCAGCCGTTCGGCGGCGCCCGTGCTTCCGGAACCAACGACAAGGCCGGCTCGTACCTCAACCTCGTCCGCTGGGTCTCGACGCGCGCGGTCAAGGAGAACTTCGTTCCGCCGACGCACTTCGGGTATCCGTTCCTCGGGGAAAAGTGAGAGGCCGATAGGACGAATAGGACGAATAGGACGAATAGGACCTATAGGACGCACGGCGTCTTATAGGTCCTTTTCGTATAGGTCCTATAGGTCCTATAGGTCGTATCGGTCGTTAGCTGTTATTCGCTCGTGTCTGCGCTCAGCGCCGGCCTGATCCTTGGGTCACGCCAGAAGCCGGACACCCGCTTCCCGTAGTCGATCGTGATCAGGAATCGAGACAGCAGGCGGTTGCCGATGCGCGGGCGGGCGACGGCGGCGTAGCGAACGTCGATCGTGCCGAAGTCGGCGCCTGCGAGCG
>JBAQWH010000696.1:0-2564 GCA_049298815.1 Thermoanaerobaculia bacterium
GGTGAAGGCTCCGCGGACGTGGCCGAACAGCTCGCTCTCGAGCAGTTCCGCCGGGAGCGCGGCGCAATTGATCGCGACGAAGCGCCCTTCCCTCCGGAGCGAGTTCGTATGGATCGCGCGGGCGAGGAGCTCCTTGCCGGTGCCGCTCTCGCCGGTGAGCAGGATCGTCGCCTCGCTCGTCTGCAGGTTCTGCACGAGGTCGAACAGATGCGCCATCGCACCGGAGCGCGCGATCATCCCGCCGAAGACGGTCGGCGCAGCAGCACCGGTCACGTCGACCTCCTCGGCAGGCCGGCCCATGAGGATGTAGACCACTCTCGGATCGCAGATGCCGAACCGGTCGTGCTGGAGCGGTGCGGCGCTGATCGAGATGAAGCGGCTCGTGCCGTCCGAAAGCCGCAGCGGCGCGCGCCATCCCTCCCGGCGCTCGTTCTGCTCGAGCGCGCGTCGCATCGCTCCATCCTCACCGAACAACTCGTCGCCGAAGAGTGCCGAGATCGGCTTCCCCAGCACCGGCGCGTCGTCGCCGATCATCCGCCGGACCAGGGCCGAGACGTGAAGAACTCGGAAATCGCGGTCGAGACAGATCAGGATCCGCCCGAACGACTCGAACACCGCACTCACCGCGATCAGCGCCGAGGGCGTCTCTTCACGTTGGCACTCCTGGACGTCGTCGATGGAGCTCATGCCTTCGATGCTCGCGCGACCAGATCACTACCCGGTATGACGTTCGTCGGGTCCGACTGTGATGCTCGAAGCCGATCGCCCTTCGACCGAGACCCTACGCGACCGCCTGCAGCGCTTTTTCGAGCAGCGCCCGCGCCTCGGCCGCCATCTCCTGGAGACCGGGGTTGCCGGCCATGCCGATCAGCGCCTGCGGATCGAGCGCGGCGACGACCGAGCCCTCGCCCTCCTCGTAGACGATCACGTTGCACGGCAGGAGGAGGCCGACCTCGGTCTCGGCCTGCAGCGCCTTCCACGCGAGCGGCGGGTTGCAGGCGCCGAGGATGATGTAGCGCTTGAAATCGACGCCGAGCTTCTCCTTCATCTTCTCTTTCATGTCGATCTCGGTGAGGACTCCGAAGCCCTGCTCCTTGAGTGCCTCGCGCGTTTTCTGCAGCGCCATTTCGTAGCCGAGCGGCACCTTCACGCGGATTCCGTATGCGGTCTGTTCCATTGCGATCTCCTCCTGTCCGACGTCCCTGCAAGAATATAACCGAATAGCTATTGGGTTATACTGCCCGCTATGGATTGGATCTATCCCCTGCTGCTTGGCGCAGCCTACTTCGCCGTCCTGCGATTCGTGCTCCCGCGGTTCGGCGTCCCCACGTGAGTGGCCCCGAATGCGTGCCGCGTGCCGGCACCCGAGTCAGCTGAAAAGAACGAGGAGAACCCTTCATGAGCTACGAAGTCACCTTCCCCGGCGGCGTCCGCGTCGACGCCACATTTCGCGGTCACACGGTGCAGACCGACCAGCCGCAGCCCTACGGCGAGGACACGGCGATGGCGCCGTTCGACCTCTTCATGGCGTCGCTCGCGACCTGCGCCGGCTTCTATGCCCTCCGCTTCTGCCAGCAGCGCGAGATCTCGACCGAAGGGCTTGCGCTCACTCTGACGACCGAGCGCGATCCCGAGAAGAAGATGACGTCGCTCGTCCGGATCGCACTGACGACCCCTCCCGGATTCCCGGAGAAGTACAACGAGGCGATCATCCGGGCCATGGACCAGTGCGCAGTGAAGAAGCACATCTTCGATCCTCCCCAGTTCGACATCACCGTATCCAGCGCTCAGTAGCTCCGGCGATTCTTACAATCCTCGTCCGCTCCGGGCTTCGGGATTCCTCGAGTTGACGGTAATCTGAGCGTCGTGAGCGGAGCCGGGCAGCCAGAACGAGACCGCAGGAAGGTCCAGAGGGTGCGGCTTCCTCAGCCGCTGCGGGCCGCCGTCGGCACCCAGAAGGTCTTCATTCTCGACATCTCGATCGAGGGGCTCCGCATCGTCCAGCAGGAGCCTCTCGGCGGCCGCGGCACCAAGTGCTCCCTCCGCTTCGAGTGGCAGGGCATGCGGGCGTTCCTCGACTGCGAGGTCGTCCACGTCTCCACCCACAAGGTCGGTGAGGGGATCAGCGCCCGGACGCTCCATCACTCCGGCATGTCGATCGCGAACGCCACCCCGGAGTCGCGCGCCATCGTCCGGGGGGTCATCGAGGAGCAGATCCTCCGAGCGCTCGACGAGCAGAGAGCCAACGCCCGAGGCATCCCGGCGGTCGCCGCCCTCTCGTTTCAGACCGGCAAGGGGAGCGCGTACGTCCGTCACGAGCTCGCCGCCGGCCGCTGGTCGGCCCACCCGACCACCGACCCCCGCCAGCCGGCCTCCGGGTTCACCATCTCCTCCGACCAGACCTTCGAAGAGGTCAACATGCTCCGGAGCGCTTACGAGAGCGGCGACGCGTCCGGCCGCGCCCTCATCCGCGAGATGTCGGAGCTCAGCATCAGCAAGAGCGAAGGGATACCGACGAGGAAGTACGAACCGTGAGGAAAACCGAAGTGTGAAGTGTGAAGTGT
>JBAQWH010000697.1:0-2977 GCA_049298815.1 Thermoanaerobaculia bacterium
ACACTTCACACTTCACACTTCACACTTCACACTTCACACTTCTCACTCCCCCACCATCTCCACGAACTCCTCCTCCGTCAGCACCGGCACTCCGAGGGATCGAGCTTTCTCGAGCTTTGACCCGGCCGCTTCGCCGGCGACGACATAGCTCGTCTTCGACGACACCGAGCCCGCCGGCTTTCCCCCTTCACGCTCGATCAGCTTGTGGATCTCGTCGCGCGAGAATCTCTGCATGGTCCCCGTGACGACGACGGTCTTCCCCGCGAGGCGCGACCCGGTCGCGGTCGCGACGTGGGTCGGCGCGACGCCGAGCCGCTGCATCTTCGCGATGCGCTCGCGGTTCGCAGGGACTGAGAAGTAGAAGAGGATCGACTCGGCCACCTTCGGCCCGATCTCCGGGATCGCGATCAACTCCTCCGTCGTTGCGTTCATCAGCGCGTCGAGCGACTGCAGGTGATCGGCGAGCAGCTTCGCCGCGCGCTCGCCGACGAACCGAATGCCGAGGGCGAAGATCAGCCTCGCGAGCTCCGCCGTCTTCGACTTCTCGATCTCGTCGAGGAGGTTGCCGGCCGACTCCTCGCCCCAACCGGGCAGTCCGGCGAGAGCGTCCCGGGTCAACTCGTAGAGCGACGTGAAATCGCTCATCAGCCCGGCGGCGAGCAGCTGCTCCACCCGCTCGTTGCCGACGCCCTTCACGTTCATCGCCTTGCGCGCGGAGAAGTGGAGGATCGACTCGCGAATGATGGCCGGACACGACTGGTTCGCGCAGCGCAGGGCCACCTCGTCTTCGAAGCGGTGCACCGCGCCGCCGCAGGCCGGGCAGGCGGATGGGGGCTCGATCGGCACGGCGTCAGCGGGACGCTTCTCCACGACGACCGCGGTCACCTTCGGGATGATCTCGCCCCCCTTCTCGACGGTGACGGTGTCGCCGAGCCGGATGTCCTTGCGTGCAATCTCGTCGAAGTTGTGGAGCGTGGCATTGCTGACCGTCGTTCCAGCGATCCACACCGGACGCAGCTGGGCGACCGGGGTGATCGCCCCGGTACGCCCCACCTGGAAGCCGACGCCTTCGATCACGGTCTCGACCGCCTCGGCGGGGTACTTGAAGGCGATCGCCCAGCGGGGCGCTTTCGAGGTTGCGCCGACCTCTTCCTGGAGCTCGCGCTCGTCGACCTTCACCACGATGCCGTCGATGTCGAACTCGAGCTCGAATCGCCGCTCGCGCCAGCTCTCGATGAACTGCTCGACCTCGTCGATCGTCCGGCAGTGCGCGTGGACGGGATTCACCGGGAAACCGAGGGAACGGAGGAGCACGAAGCTCTCGCTCTGCGATGGGACCGGTGACTCGTCGGCGCGCACGACCTGGTAGATGAACACGCGGAGCCGGCGCTGCGCGGTCTCCTTCGAGTCCTTCAGACGGATGAACCCCGCGGCCGCGTTGCGGGGATTGGCGAGAGGCTGCTCGCCCTCCTCGACCTTGCGCTCGTTGATCGCCGCGAACTGCGCGCGGTCGAGGAACACCTCTCCGCGGACCTGGAGCCGCGCCGGAGGAGTCGCAATCCGGAGAGGAAGCGAGCGAATCGTGCGCGCATTGGCCGTGACGTCGTCGCCGCGCGACCCGTCGCCGCGCGTCGCGGCTCGCACCAGCGACCCGTTCTCGTACAGCAGGTCGATCGACACCCCGTCGATCTTCAGGTCGGCGTGAAAGGTCGCACGCTCGCCGAGCTCCTTGCGAAGCCGCGCCTCCCACTCCCTCAGCTCCTCGAACGAGTAGGCGTTCTCGATCGAGAGCATCCTCGGCTCGTGAACCACCGACTCGAACGTCTTCGTCGGCTCCCCTCCAACGCGCTGCGTCGGCGAGTTCGGATCGAACAGCTCCGGGTGCTGCGCTTCCAGTTCCTGCAGGCGCCGGAGCATCTGGTCGAATTCGAAGTCGCTGATCTCGGGCGCGGCCGCCTCGAAGTAGAGACGGTTGTGGCGCTCGAGCTCTTCGCGCAGGCGAAGGAGGTCGTCTTGGGCGCTCATGCAGTCCGAACGATACCCGACGAGCGCAGAGGACTTCCCTTCACACCGAACCTGGCCGGCTTCGATCGGACCGTCGGATTACACTCCAGGCCGGTATACTTCTTGCGTTACTCACAACGCCTTCAGCATGCCGGTACACAAACTCGATGGAACTGGAAAGCGCATCCTCGTCATCGACGATGATCTCGCCATCCGTGTCCTTCTGCAGGCCGTGCTCCGGCGGATGCGGTTCGAGGTCGAGCTCGCCGAGGACGGCATCGACGGCCTCGAACGGCTCGCAAAGCGCGGCACGTTCGACCTGATCCTGCTCGACCTGATGATGCCGCGCCTCAACGGTTACGACTTCCTCGAAAAGGTCACCGAGCTCTATCCCGAGCAGCGCCGGCACATCGTGGTATTCACCGCGGCCGGGAAGCGAGGGGTCGAGAAGATCCCGGAATCGGCCGTCTGCAGCTCGATCCTCAAGCCGTTCGATCTCGACAAGTTCATCGACATCATCGGCGAGTGCATCCGCAACGGTCACTCGCGCGGCTGACCGAGCTTCCAGCCGATCTGCCGCAGGATCCCGAGGGCGATGGTCGTTTCCCGCTCGTCGAGGTCCGCCCTCGCCACCATCGCTCGAATCTCGTCGAAGATCCTCGACGGGTTGTTCGCGTGGAGGAACCCGACGTCGAGCAGCAACGCCTCGGCGTTTCTGTGAAGCCGCTCGACGACGTCCGCTTTCGGCAGATCGCGCGTCACCGGCTGCGGCATCATCGCGGCGAGCTCGTAGCAGAAGACGCAGATCGCCTGCGCCAGGTTCATGGTGGGGAATGTGTCGTTCGTCGGAATCGCCGCCGCGTGCTGGCAGAGGACGACCTCCTCGCGCGTCAGGCCGCTGTCCTCACGCCCGAACACGAGCGCGACGACCTGCTCGTCGGCGAGAGACGCGAACTTCGTGGCGAGCGTCCGC
>JBAQWH010000698.1:0-1917 GCA_049298815.1 Thermoanaerobaculia bacterium
CGGCGAGACCGTCCTCGGGGGCTGCAGGCCCGAGGTCGGACAGGCCGGTGCCGGTGACGCTTCGGATGGACGTCGGACGCCGCGACGGAATCCGCCCTGCCGACATTGTCGGGTCGATCGCGAACGAGGCCGACATCCCTGGCCGCGACATCGGGCCGATCGAGATCCGCGAGGACGTGACGTTCGTCGGTGTGCCGGCCGAGGTCGTGGAGCACGTCATCGAGAGCACGGCTCACGCGAAGTTCCGCGGGCGTCCGGTCAACCTCAAGGTGGCCGACGGTCACGACGCCGAGCCTTCGGCACCGCGCCGCGATCGCGACGGCGACACGCGGGAAGAGCGGCCGCGCGGTTTCAAGCCGGCGTTCCGCACGGGTGGATTCAAACCACGCGAGGGATTCAAACCGCGTGAGGGATTCAAGCCACGCGAGGACCGCGGCGGCTTCAAACCGCGCGATGGATTCAAGCCGCGCGAGGATCGTGGCACGTACAAGCCGCGCGAGGACCGCCCGCCGTACAAGGCGCGGGAAGATCGCCCGCCGTACAAGCCGCGCGAAGATCGCCCGCCGTACAAGCCGCGCGAAGATCGTCCGCCGTACAAGCCCGGTGAGGATCGTCCGGCCTACAAGCCGCGCACTGCCCGCGATGGCGCGTCGCGCGACGACAGGCCGCCGCGTACGACGCGCGCTTATCACAGCGAGCCGCGCGGACGACCGGCGGACGGGCCGAAGAAGGGGCCGAAGTTCCCGGGATTCGGCAAGAAGCGGTAGGGCTCGCACCCTTCGCTTCGGCTCCCCCTGGACACGCATCCAGCCGGCTCCGCTGTCGGAATGTGACGGATCGGTGTCGCGTTCGCGCCCGATATGACCGAAACGACCGCTGCGACGGGTGGGAGCACTCCCGCCCTCGTCGATCTCGACGCCGATCATCCCGGATTCCACGACCTCGTCTACCGCGCGCGCCGCAACGAGATCGCGCGACTCGCGATGGAGCATCGCGAGGGGACGACCGTGCCCGACGTCGAGTACACGGGCGAGGAGCAGGAGGTCTGGCGCGTGGTGTGGCGCCACCTCGAGCCGCTGCACGGCCAGTACGCCTGCGAGGCCTACCTCGACGCCTCCGCACGCGTCGGCCTTCCTCGCGAGCGCATCCCGCAGCTGCGCGAGGTGAATGCTGCGATCGCGCCGGCGCACGGGTTCAGCATGGTCCCGGTCGCCGGGCTCGTGACGGCGGGCGGTTTCCTCAAAGCGCTCGACCGTGCCGTCTTTCTCTCGACGCAGTACATGCGACACCACACGGTCCCGCTCTACACGCCGGAGCCGGACGTGGTCCACGAGTTGATCGGTCACGCAGCGACGTTCGCGCATCCGCGGTTCGCGGAGCTGAACCGCGCGTTCGGGAGAGCGGCCCGTCTCGCCCGCACCGATGCGGACATCGAGGCGATCGGCCGGGTCTACTGGTACACCGTCGAGTTCGGAGTCCTCCGCGAGGAGGATCGGCTGAAGGTCTATGGTGCCGGGCTGCTGTCGTCCTTCGGTGAGCTCGGCCGCTTCGAGACCGAGGAGCGGCTCGCCGAGTGGGACATCGACCGGATGGCCGCCACGCCGTACGACCCGACGAACTACCAGCCAGTGCTCTTCGTCGCTCCGGGCTTCGAGCGCCTGACCTCCGACCTCCTGCAGTGGCTCTCGCGGTTCTGATCGCGGGCCGCCCGCAGGGTTGTCATCCTGAGCCGCCGATGCCCCGGAGGGGCTGAGGACGGCGAAGGACCCCCTTGCTTTCGTGGGGAGGCGGGAGTCTCACGCTACGCACGATTCCCCCCTCCCTCCTGGGGGGTCCTTCGCCGCGCTTCGCCGGCTCAGGATGACACTGACAAACGCGCTCCTTCGTCCCCGACGACCGCAGATACGACGAAGCCGG
>JBAQWH010000699.1:0-2874 GCA_049298815.1 Thermoanaerobaculia bacterium
ACAACGTCCTCATCGGGGTCTTCGCCGGTCTCGGTCTCCTCATCGCCGCGGGCTACTGGTTCTGGCAGACGCGCGAGCTCAAGAAGGCACAGGAAACCGTCGAGCAGCGCCGTAGCGAAGCGGACAAGCTCGCCTCCATCATCAAGGAAGTGGATGGGTTCGAGAAGCGGAAGGCGAGCCTGCAGGAGCGGATCGACCTCATCAACCAGCTCAAGCAGAACCAGAAGGGTCCGGTCCGGATCATGGACCAGATCAGCCGCGACCTTCCCGATCTCGTCTGGCTCGACCGGATGACGATCGACTCGGGCAAGATCACGCTCGCCGGCCGGGGGCTCAACCCGAACGCGATCGCGAACTTCGTCGAGAACATCAAGAAGGACCCCTACTTCGAAGAGCCGCAGGTCGGAGCGCTCAACCGCGTCTCCGCGGATCCGGCGGTCTATTCGTTCGACATGAGTTTCAGCTTCACCTACGCGCCGAAGGGCGCGGAAGGGGAGGCCGCCGCACCCGCGGCGACCGGTACGGCGGCGACCACGTCCGCCGGGCAGTGACAGGAGAGGTCGATGGCGCTCACTCTCGATGACAAACCCTGGTGGGTCGGGCTTCTGGTCGGCATCGTGCTGGGCGGCATGATCGTGTTCGCGGTCGAGTACGCGCTCGTCACGAACATCAAGGCCGACATCAGCCGGGCCGAGGGCGAGCTCGGCGAGCTCGACAAGCAGATCGAGCAGGGACGCGCCGCCGAGCGGAAGCTTCCCCAGTTCCGCGAAGAGATCAAGCGCCTCGAGCAGGAGCTCGAGAAGCTGCGCCGCATCCTTCCGTCCAGCCGCAACACCGAAGAGATCATCAAGAAGATCAAGTCCCTCGTCGACCAGGGCGAGTTCACGCTCCGGCAGCTGACGTTCCCGCCGCTGACGCAGGGCTCCGATCCGTACGCTGAGTGGGCGATCAGTGTCGCGGTCGACGGGCGCTACCACGACCTCGCGATCCTCTTCAACCGCCTCGGCAACTTCTCCCGCATCGTCAACGTGGAGAGGGTCGACATCAGCGCTCTCGGGTCCCAGGACCAGAGGACGATCGCCTCCAACTTCGTCGCGAAGACCTTCGTCTATCTCGAGCCGAAGGAAGAAGAGGCGCCAGCGACGACGGACAAGAAGAAGCCGGGTGGCGAATGAGCGAACGATCGGGCATGAAGCTGACCCATTTCGGTTTGTCGATGCTGCTCGTCGTGGCGGCCGTGTTCTCGGGCGTCGCACAGACGCCGCCCGCGACACCCCCGCCGGCCGCGACCGAGACCGCCACGACGGCGGTGGCGACCGACACGAGTGCAACGAGCGACACGGCGGCTCTCGAGCAGATTCTCGAAGAGCAGACCACGACCGACAGCTATCGCTACGACCCGCAGGGCCGCCGCGACCCGTTCCGCTCGCTCATCGGCCCCGCGCCGGAGCTCGACCGCGGACAGCGCCCGCCCGGAGTGCCCGGATTCCTCATCGACGAGCTGAAGCTTCAGGGCGTCGTGCGGACTCCGCAGGGACTGGTCGCGATGCTGGGCGGTCCCGACAATCAAGGTCATCTGGTACGTGTAGGTCAGAAGGTCCTCGACGGTGAAGTCATCCGGATTACCCCCGGGTCCGTCGTGTTCCGGCAGGAAGTCAACGATCCGACTCGCATCGAGCGATACCGCGAGGTCGTGAAGGAGCTGGTGCCGGGCGGTAACAAGTAGGCGCCTGCATCAGGTCAGGGATGCGTGTGGAGGGCGAGATGGTGAAGGTGGGATGTATGAGTAAACCCAGGCGAATCCTGCTGGTGGCGAGCGTGCTCCTGGTGTGTGTCGGCAGCGCCGATGCGGGCCTCTGGAGTTTCCGGAGGGACGCAAAAACCGCCGAGCCGGTCACCGCGGCCGCCGCGCCGCTGACGCTCTCCGCCATCGAGGTCGATGGCTCGCGCATCATCCTGCGGACCACCGGCGCTCCGGCGTACACCTCCTACAGCCCGTCTCCCGGCGTGTTCGTGGTGGACCTGACCGGCACGGCGCGCGACGCCGCGATGGCGATTCCGGCCACGCTTCCCGCCGCCGTCTCGACGCTCGTCGCGGAAGAGGTCGTCGAGATGGGCAACCGCCTCACGCGGGTGACGTTCCGGCTGTCGGCGCCTGCCTCGCTCGAGGTCGCTTCCGCTGAGAACTCACTCGTGGTGAAGACGCCCGCCGTCGCGGTGGCCGAGGCGAATCCGCTCGTCGAGGCGATTGCGCCGGCCGCAGTGCCGGTGGAGACGCCGCGTGTCGAGCCGCTCGAAGAGCCGGCCGTGGCCGTGGCGGAGCCCTCGGCGATCGCCGAGGACATCCAGCTGCCGAAAGCGAAGACCATCCGCCGCGTGGAGACGAATGCCGCCGGCGACGGAGTCGAGATCGTCATCGCCGGCGACGGCAAGCTCGCGTACAAGGCCTTCGCACTCGAGAGCCCGGCGCGCGTCGTGATCGACATCGAGGGGCGCAACGCAGTCGCGCGCAGCAAGATGGCCGTCGACGACGACGCAGTGAAGGGTGTGCGCGTCGGGCAGTTCAGTCCCTCGGTCGCCCGCGTGGTCGTCGACCTCGCCCAGAAGACCGCTTACGACATCGTCGCGGATGGCGATCGCCTCCGCGTCTCGTTCGGTGGCTCCGGAGCCAGGACCGTGGCAGCCGTTCCGCCGCCGGCCCCGGTCCAGAAGCAGGCAGCCGCGGTTCCGCTCCGTGCGGATCCTCCTCCGACCCCTGCGAAATCGGTCGAGGAGATTCCGGTGCGTGCGGCGGCGGCCGACGCATCGTCGTGGAGCATGCCCGACAGCGCATCGAAGGGTGCCCGGCAGGTGATCAACTCGCCGGCCCCGCAG
>JBAQWH010000700.1:0-3608 GCA_049298815.1 Thermoanaerobaculia bacterium
CGGTACCTCGGCCGCGACGACTGTCGCCTCGGCGCGCGCGCGGTCGCGCAGCGCCGCTTCCTCGGACGTCGCCTTCGGCATCCGCATCGCCTCGAGCAGCCGATCGAACGCCTCGGTGTCGGCGTCAACCGCGGCGAGGAGCTTGTCCTTCAACTCCTGCCCGCGAACCCCGATCCGCTCGAGGTCCCGCTGCTTCGACTCGAACCCCTTCTTCGTGTGCGAGAGCACGGCGACCATCGCCGCGAGCCCCGCACCCATCGACCCTGCCAGCGCCGAGACCGAGCCGCCGCCGGGAGCCGGCGAGTCGCTCGAGAGCTCGTCCACGAAGTCGCGGACGGACATCGACGCCAGTCGCGCCTCCTTGCCCAGCCGGTACTCGATCACACGCTCCCTCGGATCGAACGGCTTGACCTCGGACAGCCCTAACGTCCGGATCGCGATCTGCAGCAAGGCCGCGTCGGGAACGCCGGTCGGCCGTCCCATCTTCGCGAGGTAGTGCCTTCCCGCGTCGAGCAGCACCTTCAATGGCACGAGGCCGACGATCTCCGAGCCGGTCGCGCGCAGGCCGCGCTCGCGTGCCCGCTCGTCCGCCGTGTCGAACACGAGGTGCAGCGGCGACACGTCGAGGTCCGTGAGGTTGATCGACACCTGCGCGCAGCCGAACTCGGGGATCACCCAGCCGACCGCCTTCACCGACTTCAGCAGCCCCGGCTCCCAAACCGGCTCCCCCTTCTCGTCGAGGATCGGGCGGTCGTGCTCGTCGCGCTTCATCCGCCCGCGCTCGCGGATGTCGAACGCGACGCGGTTCGCGAGGCGCTTGTCGAGGGTGTTCAGGTTGACGTTGTAGGCAACGAGGAACTTGCGCGCTCCGATCACGATCGCGCCGGAGCGCGGGACGAATTGCGCAGGGCCGAAGTCGGGCTGCCACTGCGGATCCTGCAGCTTGCGCGCGAGCCCTTCGTACTCCCCTTCGCGGACGTCCGCAAGGTTCCGCCGATGCTCCGCGCTCGCCGCGAATTCGTAGAGGTACACCGGAATCCCGAGCGCACTCCCGACCCGCTTGCCGAGCCGCCGCGCAACCTCGACGCACTCGTCCATCGTCATGTCGGAGACCGGGATGAATGGCACGACGTCGACCGCGCCGATGCGCGAGTGAGCCCCGCGATGACCGCTCATGTCGATCAGCTCGACACCTTTGCGGACGAGCTGGAACGCCGCCTCGAGGACCGCTTCCGGCCCGCCGACGAACGTGATGACGGTCCGGTTCGTCTCGGCCCCCGGATCGACATTCAACAGGGTGACACCCGGAACCGACGCCGCAGCCGCTGCCACTGCGTCGTAAATCTCAGCCCGCCGCCCCTCGGAAATGTTCGGAACACATTCGACCAGTTTCATGGCCGGGGAGGATATCCGAAGAGTGCGAATGCCGGCGGTGGCGGCGATGCAACAGTGCCGCGGCGGGGCCGCCAACGTGTCCTGTGTACTTACAAACGACCAGAATCTTCGCGCGGCGCGAGCTTTTCGCCGCCCCTCGCCCCGCGTGAGCGGGGAGAGGGAGACACGGAGCGAAGCGGAGTGCGGGTGAGGGGTTAGGGCCACGAGCCCCTCATCCGCCTTCGGCACCTTCTCCCCGCACGCGGGGAGAAGGTTATCGATGTTTGGTTGCGGCGGCGCCGCGCTGTTCCTCTGTGGTGTATCAACGTTGGGTTCACCACAGAGACACAGAGAACACAGAGGGCGAAGCGCAGAGCGAGTCGACGGCTCACTCCGCCGGTTCAGGATGATCCGCAAACTAATGCGGGCATGTCCGCGTCAGTACGCGTTCTCGTGCCTGAGGCCGTGCAGGACCGTCATGAAGAGGATCTTCACGTCGAGCAGGAGCGACCAGTTCTCGATGTAGTAGAGGTCGTGCTCGATGCGCATCCGGATCGACGTGTTGCCCCGCCAGCCGTGGACCTGCGCCCAGCCGGTCATCCCGGCGCGCACCTTGTGCCGCAGCATGTAGTGCGGGAACTCGGAGCGGAACTGCGCGACGAACTCGGGGCGCTCCGGACGCGGGCCGATGACGCTCATGTCGCCGATGAGCACGTTCCACAGCTGGGGCAGCTCGTCGAGTGACCACGCGCGGATGAAGCGTCCCACGCGGGTCCGGCGCGGGTCGTCCTTCTCGGCCCACACTGCGCCGGTCACCTTCTCGGCACCGACGCGCATCGAGCGGAACTTCACGATCCGGAACGACTTGCCGTCCAGCCCCATCCGGACCTGCCGGTAGAAAACCGGACCGCGGTCCTCGAGCCAGATCGCGAGGGCGACCAGCAGCATCACCGGCATCAGGACGATCGAGGCGGCCGTCGCGACCGTCAGGTCGAAGGCGCGTTTCACGAACCGGCTCCACCCCTCGAGCGGCGTTTCGGAGAGGTTGATGGTCGGCAGCCCGTCGAGGTCTTCGACGCGCGACCTGAGGACCATGAACTGGAGCAGGTCGGGGACAACGTGGATCGAGACGCAGTGCCGGACCATGCGGTCGAGCAGCGCCATCATGGCGACCGACGAGGCGTGAGGCAGCGCCACGAAGACGTGGTCGATCTTCCGTGCCTCGACGATCCGGTCGGCCTCGTCGATCGTTCCTAGGCATTCGATTCCGGGGAGCGTGCCGTCGTCGCCATTGCGGAGGTATCCGACGATCTCGAAGCCGAGCTGCTCGCGCTGCGCGTCGATCCGCTCGAGCACCGCCAGGGCGAGCTCGCCGTTGCCCGCGATCAGGACGCGGTCGAGGTCGCGTCCGGCACGGTGACGCCGCTCGACGATGTTGCGCACGAGCACACGCCCACCGATCGTGAACAGCATCGCGCAGACGACGAAAATCGCCAGCGTCGCACGCGAGTAGAACTCTTCGCTGAATCGAACCCAGAGAAGGACGCCGGAGAGGATGACGGTGGCGACCACCGTCCCGACCGCGACAGCCAGCCCCTCCTCGGTCCGGCTTCGCGTCGGCCGGATCCGGTACAGCCCCTGGACCGAGAACGCGAGCGGGAAGACGATCGTGACGATCGGCAGGATCTTCACGTAGGTCAGGAACTCCTGCCCCGCGAACCCCTTCGTGACCGGGATGACCTCGAACTGGAAGCGGAGGAACCAGGCGCAGAGCATCGCCAGGTTCGACGCGACGGCGTCGTTGACGAGGTAGACCGACGCGAGCGCCTTGTGCTTCTTTTCGATCATCGTGAAGTGCCGATCCGGGCGAGCGACTCGAGGAACTGCTGACCGAACCGCGCTTTCGAGAACTGCGCCGCGTGCCGCCGCATTGCCTCGCGGTCCCACGAGCGCGACTCGACCGCAGCGAGCGCCTGGCTGAGCGACTCTACCGTCTGCGAGCCGAAGAAAATTCCTGTCGTTCCCTCTGCCACCGAGTCCAGGACGCCCCCTTCACCGAACGCCACCACCGGAGTCCCGACCGCCATCGCCTCCAGCGGCGTGATCCCGAAGTCTTCGATGCCGGGAAGGATCAGGCTCCGCGCTCGCACGAGGTGATCGACGATCGTCTCCCTCGATACGGAGCCCAGGAACCGAACGTTGGGGCCGCCGCGCCGGGAGAGCCTGCCGAGCAG
>JBAQWH010000701.1:0-15029 GCA_049298815.1 Thermoanaerobaculia bacterium
GCGCGAGGCCAGCGCGGTCGCGGGGATCCGCTTCGCCGCCGGTCTTCACCACGAGTCTCGCGGCCACGAGCGGAACGTCGTGCTTCGCCATGACGATGACGCGGAGACCGTTCTCCAGCGTCTTCTCGACCGGCTGCGGCAGCCGGGCTTCACGCGGCGCGGCCGGTGCCGGCGGCGTCGTCTGCTCCTGTGCGACGAGCGGAACGACGAGAAGCATCGCGAGGAGCATCGTGGTCATCGGCTTCACTGGTTGCCTCCCTCGGTCGCCTTCGCGCCCGGCCGCTGCGACTCGTCGCGGTACGTGATGACCACCGGCTTCGCGTCGATGACGTACTTCCGGATCACCCGCTGCACGTCGGCCGCGGTGACCGCCTGCAGGCGACCCAGCCCGGTGTTCACGACCTCGGGCGACGCGTGGAGCATCAGCGACTCGCCCAGCGCGAAGGCCTTGCCGTTGCTGGTCTCACGCTGGCGGAGCGCGCCGGTGAGGATGAGGTTCTTCGCCTTGTCCAGCTCCGCAGCGGCGATCGGTTTCTCGCCGAGCCGCTTCATCTCTTCGCGGAGGATCTTCTCCGCTTCCGCCGGCTGATGTCCGCTCGCCATGATCGCGAGGGCCGTGAAGAGGCCGAGGTCGTGGCGAAGGTCGCCGCCGACCATGACGGTCTGCGCGATCTCGCCGCGGACGAGCCGCTCCTCCAGCCTCGACGACTCCCCTTCGCCCAGAATCGCGGCAGCGATGTTCAAAGCCGGTGCGTCCTCATGACGTGCGGGCGGAGCGAGCCAGGTCATCGCGACGGCCGGGAGAGCGACGTTCGGAGCGTACTCGTCGACCCGCTTCTCCTCGACACGCGCCGGCTCGGCCACGTCGACGCGCGGGATCGCACCCTCCGGCTTCGGGATCGGCGCGAAGTACCGATCGATCCAGCCGTTCGCCTGATCGAGATCGAAATCGCCCGCGATGATCAGCACCGCGTTGTCGGGCCGGTAGAACGTGCGGTGGAATCCACGGACGTCCTCGATCGTCGCGGCATCGAGCTCCTCGATGCTGCCGATGCCGGGGCGGCGGTACGGATGTTTCCTGAACGAGCTCTTCTCGATCGCGTAGAAGAGGCGGCCGTACGGCGGCGCGAGAATCCGGAAGCGGAACTCCTCCTTCACGACATCGCGCTCCGAGGTGAAGTTCCCCTCGTCGACCTTCAGCCCGCCCATCCGATCGGCTTCCGCCCAGAGCAGCGTCTCGAGGTAGTTCGACGGAACCACCTCGTAGTACGCGGTGAAGTCGTCGTAGGTCGATGCGTTGTTCCAGCCGCCGACGTCCTCGGTCAGCCGGTCCATCATCTCCGCCGGCATGTTCTTCGTGCTCTTGAACATGATGTGCTCGAAGAGATGGGCGAAGCCGCTGCGGCCCTGCGGGTCGTCCTTCGAGCCGACCCGATACCAGGTGTGGATCGCGACGGTTGGAGTCGAGCGGTCCTGAATCGTGTAGACCTCGAGACCGTTGGGAAGGGTCCGGTGCCCGTACGCGACCCGAGGGAAAGTCAACTTATTGACGATCTCCTCGGCAGCGGCCGCATTGGAAATCAGGAGCAGCACGAGCAGAGTACGGGCAAGACGCATCAGGTCACCTCGAAGGAGGTGATCATAGGGCGTCTCGGCGCACGGTCGCGTGAAGAGTCGGTGTCAGACACGATTCGGCGCCGTGCCGCCGCCTTCCCCGCACGTGGCCTCGGGATCCTTCGCTGTGCAGAAAACGCTGCGGTAGGTCACCACAGAGACACAGAGAGCACAGAGGCACACAGAGAGGGTGGCGTTTGGGGTTTCGCTCTGTGAACCTCTGTGCTCTCTGTGCCTCCGTGGTGACAGATTCTGCACAGCCTTCGAGCCGCCGGCGCCCTGGCTGAGGACGCGAACATGCGGGTCGGGCGGGTGGCCACGGCCCCTACTCGTATCGAAGCGCTTCGACCGGATTCAGCTCGGCTGCGCGCGTCGCGGGATAGATCCCCGAGACGAGTCCGACCGCGACCGACACGCCGGTCGATAGGAGGAGCGAGGAGAACGTGATCACGGTCGGCCATCCGGCGTACGCCGCCACGAGGCGGGCGAGGACGATGCCGATGATGATCCCCGCGGCGCCCCCGATCACGCTGATCGCGAACGACTCGATCACGAACTGCGAGCGGATGTCGCGCTGCGTCGCTCCGATCGCGCGACGGACGCCGATCTCGCGGGTCCGCTCCAGCACGCTCGCGAGCATGATGTTCATGATCCCGATCCCGCCGACCAGCAGCGAGATCCCCGCGATCGACCCCATGACGATGTTGAAGATCCGCTGCGTCTGCCGGCTCTGCTCGAGGAGCGCCTCCGGCACCACGACCTCGTAGTCGTCGGCTCCGCCGTGCAGCCGTTGCAGCAGCGGCTCGATCGTCTCGGCGGTCGCCCGGGTCGACACCCCTTCCTTCACGGTCACGATCAGCTCGTCGACCGGCGCTTCGAGCGGATCGCGGTCGAACTTCCGCATCGCCGTGCTCACCGGAATCCAGATCTCCTTCGATGTCGATGCCGAAAGCGGTCCCTCCGCACTTCCATCCGCAGCATGCTTCGCGAAGACCCCGACGACCTCCAGCCAGACGTCGTTCACCTTCAGCTGCTTGCCGATCACCGGTCCGTAGCCGAAGAGGTTTCTGCGGACTTCATCGCCGATGATGCAGACCTGCGCGTGCGAGGCTTCGTCCATCCCGTCGAAGAAGCGCCCGTCGAAGAGCGCGACGTCGGCGACTTCGCGGTAGCGCTCCGAGACGCCGAAGACCTTCCCCTTCGTCGTCCCGCCGGGCGCCATGATCTTGTAGGGCTTGAGCTCGACCCGCGGAAGGACGCGCTCGACGTTCGGGACCGCCTCGAGGATCGCCTCCCCGTCGCGCAGCGACACGCCGAGCGACTTCTTTCGCACCTCGGCGCGATCTTCGGTCTTGATCTGCTTCGCGCGGACGATCACGTTGCGCAGGCCGAGACGTCCGATCGACTCGAGCGCTTTCTGCTCGGCCCCTGCACCGATCGACAGCATCGCGATCACCGCGCCGACGCCGAAGATCATCCCCAGCATCGTGAGCGAGGTCCGCAGCTTGTGCCGCGCGAGGTTCAGGAGCGCGGTCGAGAGCGTCTCGGCGTTCGTCACGGTTTCGATCCTCGCTCTCCGGTCGCATCGTCGGCATCGGGAGCCTGCATCGCGAGCTCGTCGCCTGCCTTCAACCCCTTCGTGACGACCACGCGTCCGGCGGTCGATGAACCGATCGTGACCTCGACCGGCTCGAAGGTCTCGCCGCGACGGCGGTAGACGATCTTCTTCCCTTCGCGATCGAACAGCGCCTGCCGCGGCACTGCAAAGGCGCCCGCCTGCTTCTCGACCTCGAGGACTGCGCGCACGCGCGCCCCGGGCTTCATCAGCGTCGCGTCCGTGCGATCGAGCGAGACGGTGACGCCGAAGTACTGAACCGGCACGTTCCGGAATCGAGGCCGCGCGATCTTCTCGACCGACTTCACCTTTCCGTGGAACTGCACGCCCGAGCGCGACTCCACCGTCAGGGTCACCTTCTGGTCCGGGGCGAGTCCCGCGGCGTCGGCCTCGAGGACGAAGATCTCCGCCTGCATCGAGCTGAGGTCCGGGATCTCACCGATCGTCTCGCCGGGCCACAGCGTGTCTCCGACGCGACGCGTCTCGCCGCGCCAGTTCCGCTGCAGGACGAAGATCCCGGGATGAGGCGCCACGACCTGCAGCGAGCGCAGCCCGTCCTCGGCCTGCTTGATCTTGATCCCGGCCTTCCGGTCGTCGATCGTGATGAGGTCCCTCTCGGCCGCCGCAAGCGACTCGCGAACGCCGAGCACCTCTTCCGCGTGACCTTTCCGCCGGCGCGCGAGCTCGGTGTCGACCTCCGACTCGATCCTCTGGTAGCGCGAGAAGACCTCGGCGTCGTCGAAACGAAACCGCGCCGCGGCCTCGAGCTCGAACTGCGCCTGGCCGGCATCGCGGATCAGGTTCGTCTTCGTCGCTCCGGCATCCGTGTTCGCCTTCCTCAGCGTGTTCCGAGCCGCGGACCGATCTTCGTTCCCGGTGAGCAGGAGCGTCTCGAACTCGGTCCGATCGAACTGCGCCACGACCGAGTCCTTCGCCAGCACCGCCCCATCGTCCACGATCGACGAGAGCTTCAGCGGGCCGGGCGCGTCCTGCGGGACGGAGACCGGAGTCGCCTTCACGGCTTTCAGCGTCCCCTCCGCGGTGACGCGCCTCGAGAACTGCGCCGGCTCGATCTTCACGGTCGGGACTCCGGCCGCGGCCCGCGGCCGGAGGATCGCCGCCGCGATCGACGCGATGACGACGATCAGCGCAGGCAGCACGAACCAGCGCCTGCGCATCAGCTCTTCTCCTGTTCTGCCGTGTCGGCTCGTGCCACGAGGACCCGGTCGCCGGTGGAGAGCCCGTCGATGACCTCGACGTCCTTCTCCCCTTCGCGTCCGAGCTTGAGGTCGACCTTCTCGACGGAGAGCGCGGTGCGGCGGAAGGTATACGCGCCGCTGCGTCCGACGACGATCGCCTCGCGCGGGATCAGCAGGACGCCGCGCCTGCGCGCCAGCTCCACGGTTCCCTGAAAGCGCATGCCCGGCCGCATCTTCGCCGGGTCGGTCTTGTCGAGCTTGATCTGGACGGTCAGGACCTTCAGCGGATCCTGCGTTCCACGTTTGCGCTGCACGGTCGTCCCTGCACTGTCGATCGTGCCGTGAAACTCCAGGTCGGGATGGGCATCGAGACGGAGGATGACGCGCTGTCCTACCGCCACGCGGCCTGCGTCGACTTCATCCACTTCGCCCTCGGCCTTCATCCGGGTGAGGTCGGGGATCTCGACGACCCGCTCGCCCTTCCAGCAGCTGTCGCCGATCTTCTTCTTCTCGCCGCGCCAGTTCGTGATGTAGACGATGGTGCCGGGTCGGCGGGCGACGACGGTCATCTGCTGGATCGCACTCTGCGTGCGGGAGACGATCGCCGCGGCGGAGGTCTGCTTGCTCTGCAGCAGCCGGATCTCGGCATCGGCCGCGCGCTGCAGTGCGCCGATCCGCTGTCTGATTGCCTCGGTCTCGCGACGGGCGATCGCGTTGTCGATCTCGGCCTGTTTGCGCTCCTGGAGTCCGAGGATGTCGACCGGCGCCTCGAGCTTGAGCTGCGATTTGCGCAGCCGCGCCTCGGCCTCCGCCAGACGCAGGCGCTCGTCCTTGGTGCGGAGCGCCAGGTCCGCGCGCTGCTTCTCGATCTGTTTGAGCGCGGCGTCGCTCTCCGCCTGCTTCTCCTGCAGTCGTCTCTGGAGCTCGCTCGTGTCGAACCCGATGACCGGACGGCCGGCGGTGACCTCGCTCCCTTCCGGGGCGAGCATCGAGAGCTTGAAGTCCCAGACGTCCTCGAGCTGGGGTGGCCCGAGGCGGTCGGACGCGAGCGAGGCGAGCGTTCCCGTCACCTCGACTCCGCTGACGAGGTCACCGCGGCGGGCGGCGATCCAGTCGCCCTGACGGTCGGCGGCGAGTTTGTTGCGCAGCATCCAGCCGCCAAAGAGAAAGGCCGCGAGCAGGGCAAGGGGGATGAGGACGCGGGGACGGGCCAGCCTATCCATGCGTCACCTCCAGGACCGGAAGAAGCGCGTCGCCCTCTTTCACGCCTTCGAGAGCCACGCAGTCGAACGCATTGCACGGGCCGAGCTTCACGGAGACAGCGCGCCCCGCGCTCGTCCGCACCTGAGGCTCCTTCCCGCTCAGGTCGATCGCAGCCCGTGGGACGAGCAGCGCGTCCGGAATCGCGGCACTCTGCACCTCGACCTTCGCCGAGAGGCCGGGACGCATCAGCGCAGGATCGAGCGTGTCGAGAGCGACGTCGACCTGGAACTCCCGGCGGAGGGACTGGCGGCGGCTTTCGCGCGCGACTGCAGAGACACCGCGGATCGACGCGCCGTACCGCTTCGCCGGGTATCCGTCGAGCGTGACCGTCGCGCGCTGGCCGACGGCGATCCTCCCGTCGTCGACGTCCGAAAGGGTCGCGAGGACGCGCAGGCTCGAAGGGTCGGGGATCATCGCCACCGGGACGCCGACCCAGACCGTGTCGCCGACCTGCATCCTCCGCCCTTCCCAGGGATGGTCGCGGACGACCACGAAGCCGCCGGTCGGCGCCCGCACGAGCAGCGCCTCGATCCCGACCTCCGCCTCCGCGATCTCGCGGCGTGCACGGTCGATCCGGAGCAGCAGGTTCCGCTCGTCGGACTCGATCGCCACGCGTCGGGCGAGCAGCAGGTCGACCGTCTTCTCGTGCTCGACGCTCGCACGCCGGAGCCGCGTCTGCCGGTCTTCGTACTCGCGCTCGGAGAGCACCTCCCGAGGAACCACAGCATCGAGCTGCGCTTTCTCCAGCTCGGCACGGCGTTTCTCGACATCGAGCTGACGCTGCTCGAGGTCGGCGCTCCATTCGGCGCGCCGCTGCTGCAGCTCCTGCACGGACTGCAGCTCGTTCTGGCGCCGCTGGTCGAGCTGCGCCGTGAAGGCGCTGTTGTCGAGCTCGATCACCCGCTCGCCCGCACGTACCGCGGTCCCGTCTTCGGCAATCCACTTGATGGACGTCTGCCACGACGGCAGCCGCGGCACCGAGAGGATCTCGCCGCGGGCCGCCTCGAGCTCGCCGGAGAGGATTGCGGTGCGCTCGAATCGCGCCCGCCGGACCTCGAGCGTCTCGGCCGGTGGAGGGTCGGAGTAGCCGGAGAAGCACCCGGCGAGCAGGAGCAATGCTGGAACTGTGCTTTTCCTCATCGTGCGGACCGATCTGAGGCGCTGGAATTCTACTGCCGCGTTTAAGACGTCCGACCGCTCCGGTTGTTTCGTTCACCGTTTTGGAGGACGTCGCGGCAGCTGGCCGATAGAATCCTGCAATGGAGAAGTTCACGCTGCACCAGGTCGCCTCGCGCGGCAGCGTATTCGCGGACGACGTGAGGGCTGGCCTCGCGCGACCAGCGAAGGCAATCCCTCCGCGCTGGTTCTACGACGAGCTCGGGTCGGTCCTCTTCGACGCGATCTGCCTGCTGCCGGAGTACTACGTCACGCGGGCCGAGACCGAGATCTTCGAGACGCACGCGGCGGAGATCGCAGACGCGATGCGCGGCGCCGGACGGCTGATCGAGCTCGGCAGCGGCACCGCGCGCAAGACGCGGCTCCTCCTTCCTCACCTCGACGCCGTCGAGTACGTGCCGGTCGACATCGACTGCACGATGGTCGAGAAGACCGGACGGAGGATCGCCGAAGAGCTCGACGCGGTGCGCGTCACCTCGGTCTGCGGCGATTTCACAGACCCCTCCGCGATCCTCGGTTCGCTTCCTCCAAGCGAAGGCGCAACGACCGTCCTCTTCCTCGGCTCCACCATCGGCAACCTCGATCACGCCGCGTCGGCCTCGATGCTCACCGGCGTCCGCCGCCAGCTTCGCCCCGGCGACCAGTTCCTCCTCGGTGCGGACCTGAAGAAGGACAGCCGAATCCTCCACGCGGCTTACAACGACGCCCTCGGCGTCACCGCAGCCTTCAACCTCAACCTGCTGACGCGGATCAACCGCGAGCTCGGCGGACAGTTCGACATCGCGGCGTTCCGGCACCGCGCCTGTTTCAACGAGGCGGCCGGGCGGATCGAGATGTACCTCGACAGCACGCGTGCGCAGGCGGTCGCAATCGAATCCCTCGGGATGACCGTCGAGATCCTCGACGGTGAGGCGATCCACACCGAGAACTCGTACAAGTACACCCTCGAGGAGCTCGGCGAGCTGGCCCGAGGCAGCGGGTTCGGCGTAGCGCGGTCGTGGACCGACCAGCGCGGCTGGTTCGCGGACGTGCTGTTCGTGGCGGAGTGAAAGGCACACCGCGCGACGTCGACGCGGAGCGATTGACAGATCGGCGCGTCCGGCACCCACTTGCGTGCTATGGTGGCGCGCTCCCCTTCTTCGCAATCCGCTCGCGTCCACACAAGTCGGCGCCGTTCGATGCGGATCTCGCCTGGCCCCGTCCGACGGCCTTGCTTCTCTTCGTAACCGTAGAAATGCCGCATTCGGGCGACGCATTGAGCAATTGCGGCGTCACGCCCAGATCCCGAGTGCTTCCGACACGCGCGCAGCCCACCCGGCTCCAAGTCCGCTGCCCCTGATCCGATCTGTCGCGGCGCGCGCTGCAGGCCTGGCCATCCGCAACTGCAAACCCGTCCCGGTCGAGCCGACCCAGGAGACACCATGACTGAACGCACCACGACCTCGACATCCCGACGGGCGTTGCGAGCCGCGACGCTCGCGATCCTGCTCGCTGCCGGCATTGCCACCGCGACTCGGGCCCAGAACTTCCCGACGCCCGCGAAGGTGCTCTGCACGGGCGAGCCGAGCGTCGCCAACCCCGCGGCGTGCATCGGGACGACGACACCTGCGGCGTTCGTGAGCGTCTTCTATGCGGTCACGCTGCATCCGGCGACCACGGGGAACGTCAGCCTCCAGGAGTCGTTGCCCGCCGGCTTCAACTTCCTCGGAGCGAGCTGGACCGTCGCCGGTTCCAATCAGTCGAACGCACTGAGCGCCAGCGTCTCCGGAGCGGTCACGACGCTTGGCACGCTCAACCTCACCGCGGGCCAGACCGTCGTCTGCTTCATCCGCGGCTACTTCACGAACCCGTGCTCCGGCGTTACGAACAGCGTCACGGTCGCCGACGCAGGGACCGGGCAGCCGTTGTCCTCCCCGCAGCATCACAACGCGACGGTCGGTTGCTCCCTCGTCTTCCCCAGCGACCTGTCGGTCACGAAGTCGGTCACACCCATCGCCGTCGACGTCTCGACCGGGCCCCAGACCGTCACCTACACGATCGCGGTCAAGAACAACGGACCCGAGCCGGTCTACATCGGGACAATCGGCGGACTGTTCGACAAGATCTCGACGTCCTCGAACAGCGTCCCGATGCAGGTCCGCGTCGTTCCGAACTCGGCGCAGTGCACGTCCTCGCCCGCCGGCACGGCCTGTCTCGACCCCACTCCGGTTGGCGGCCTGCTGACGACGACCACGACGACTCCCGTGTCCTTCGTGAAATGGCTGTTTCCGACGTCGGGGTCCAGCGCCGCCGGCTTCATGCCCGTCGGCGGCACCATCACGCTCACCTATCAGGTCGAGATCGCGCGCCATCCCGATCTTTTCTGCGCGAAAGGCAGCGAGGCGCTCCACAACGAGGCCTTCTTCGCCCTGACGACCGTCACGGGGACCACGATCACCGAGACGGACAGCCTCAACAACACCTCCGCGAGCCCGGACGTCGCCGTCAGCACCGGACAGGAGATCGACCCCGATTGCGGCGTGCCGGTTCCCGGTCCGATCGCGATCACCAAAACGCAGCTCTCCCCCACTGCGTCGTCCACCGTCGCCTGGAACACCCCGGTCACCTATCGCATCACCCTGACGAACTCGGATGCGAACGCGATCGACGTGCGGCTCCGCGATCGCGTGATGGAGTGGGCCGGAACGCCGCCGTTCAGCGCGTCGGTGACGTTCTGCAGTCCCTCTGCCCTCTGTACGCCTCCGGTGTCGACGCCGCTGGTCAACCTGTCGTCCTATTTCTCCCAGGGAACTGCCTGGGACAAGAGCAACATCACGGTTCCAGGCTCCGGGAGCGTGCAGCTCGACCTCACGCTCACGTACGTCCCGGCGAGCTGCGACAGCTTCGCGGCGGGCGGGGACCTCATCCGCAACATCGCGCGTGCCGACTACACGTTCGGCTCGACGCAGAGGATCTCGGAGGCCTGGACCGATACGACGATGGCTTCGCAGCCGCCGTGCAACCTCGTCGTGACGAAGGAAGTCCTCGACACCGATCGAGTCGAGTTCGGCGTGCCGCTGACCGACCCGAACGCGCTCACGTATCGCGTCACGTTCCGAAATGCCGGGGCCACTCCGGTCACCGTCGGCACGCTGTTCGACGCCGTTCGGCTGCAGCAGCCGAACTACGCGACGTCGCTCCCCTTCACCTACAGCTACGCCTGCACGGCCTCCGGCACGCTGACCGGTTCCGTTCCCGTATCAGCGACCGGGAGCGGCTCGATCGTCTACACGACGCTTCCTTCGCAGGGTGCACGGATCATCCAGGGCGGTCCGATCGTCTTCGCGCCCAACGCGTCGCTCGGCTGCGACGTGAAGCTCTCGGTCGGAAGGCCTGCCGCCGGAGACCCGAACTGCCTGAGCTCGGTGGAGCCGCGACTCGAGAACGTCGCGCTGATGGATGTCTCGCACTTCTACAACCCGAACCTTCAGTGGCCACCGTCGGGCAGCTACAGCGCGACCACCCCGGTCGCCACCTCGCAGCCGGTGGCGCTGACGAACTGGCACGCCGTGAGTGTGAAACTGCCGAGGTGCTATCGGATCGTCGTGAACAAGAGCGTCGCGCCGGGACTGACCTGGGCGCCGGGCGGCCCCGGGCTCTCTTACACCGTCGCCATCACGAACGCCGGAGACGCGCTGAACGGCAGCAGTCTCCGGATCGGCGATGAGTTCCTCGCACCGTGGCAAAACCTGACGCCGATCATCACCGTCAGCTCCAACTGCGCCAACCCGTCGGCCTTCTGGGGAAGCTGGACGTCCGGCTCGCCATCCGTCCTCCCGGTCTCGAGCTTCCCGGCAGGATGCTCGATCTTCCTGACCTTCACTCTGCCCGGTGAGTACAAGCCCGGCCAGATCTGCAACCGCGGCTTCGCCGAAGCCCTCTCTGCACCCGACTGGTACGCGAGCGATCCGAATCCCGCACTCCTCCAGTCGACGGTCTGCGTCCCGGTCCTCGCGACGAACGACCTGGTCATCAGAAAGCTGGTGAACAACAACGCCGGCGTCGAGCTGCCTGGCGACCTTCCGTTCCCGATGATCGTCTCGTGCACCACGCCGGGCGGAACCACGGTGACCTCGTCGGGGCCCGTCGACGTGAACCGTCCACAGACGTTGACGAACCTGCCGGTCGGCAGCAACTGCTGGGTCACCGAACAGTGGGCCTCGCTGCCGGTGCCGGGTACGGGACGGTGCAAGCCGCCGGCGATGCCGGTCTGGCAGGCGCCCGTCTACACCCCGCCCGGCACGGTGATCGTCCCCCGGCCTGGCGAGAACCTGATCACCGTCACCAACACGCTCGATTGCGTGGCGCCGCCGGTCAACACGCTCACCGTCGTGAAGACGTTCGCGCCTCCGTCGCTCGCGGTGCAGGTCCCATCCACCGCCGTGTTCCCGATCCAGGTGGACTGCTCCAACTCCCTCTCGGCGATCCTCAACCTGAGCGCCCCGAACTATCAGCAGATGGTGACGAGCCTCCCTGTCGGAACGCTCTGCAAGGTGAACGAACTGCCGCCGCAGGGGACCAAGATCCCGCCTTACTGCAAGTGGGTGCAGACGTTCCCCGGCGGGAACGGCTTGACCATCCCGGCGACCGGCAACCCGACGCTCGTGGTCCAGAACGAGCTGATCTGCACGCCTCCCGTCGACCTGGCGCTGACGAAGAGCGCCCCCACTCCCGTACCGGGGACGACCTACTTCAAGTTCACGATCACGGTGACCAGTCCCGGCGGTCCGTTCGCGATCCCGCCCGGCGGGCTGACGGTGACCGACACCGGCACCGGCATGATCGGCACCTTCTTCAACATGAGCGGAGCTCCGTCCGCCGACTGGGTCTGCACGGGGTCGACCACGGGCGGCTCGTGCACTTACACCGGCACCGGACCGACAGTTGCCGGGCAGGTGCTCGGGACGCTGACGGTCTACTACCAGCCGTTCATGCCGGTCCCGTATGTGAATTGCGCCACGGCGACGCTCGCTGCGTCCGCCGCCGGCACGACGATCGAGAGCGACCTGCGGAACAACACCGCGTGTGTGCGCGGCGGACCGGTTCCCCCGCGGGTCGACCTTGCGATCAAGAAGAGCGGGCCGGTCCCGATCGCCGGATATCCGGGAATCCATGCTTACACCCTGACGGTCACCAACTCGGGGCCGCCGTTCACGATGCCGGCGAACGGCCTGCAGGTCACCGATGTCGCGACCGGCATGCCCGGGACGTTCTTCGCGGTCGGCGCATCCCCCTCGGCCGACTGGATCTGTAGCGTGTCGGCATCCAGCGGGAACTGCCTGTACACCGGCAGCGGCTCGATCGCGACGGGGCAGGTACTGGGAACGATCAGCATCGCAGCCCACCTGCCTCTGGCCCTCGGCCGGTTCACCAACTGCGCGACCGTCGCTCTCACGAGCCTCGCTCCGCTCGTCGATCTGAATCCCGCGAACGACACGTCGTGCGTCACCCGTGACGAAGGACGCCGTCGCGCCGTGAGGAAGTAGTCGAGCGTGGGGGTGCGGCGGCCCCCACGCGAAATGCATTTCCCGGGTCCAGTGTTCTCAGCCGCGGTTGCCGGGGTAGCTCAGTAGGTTAGAGCACCAGATTGTGGATCTGGGGGTCGGCGGTTCGAGCCCGCCCCTCGGTACCAACCCTCCTCCTGCACGCCGGAGAGCGGACTTCAGTCCGCCGCGTCCGGATTTCAATCCGGACGCCGTGCGCCCGGAGTCGGATCGAGACGGTTGCCGGACTGAAGTCCGGCAACGGCGGACTGAAGTCCGCTCTCCACACCTCCTCCGTTCTCCGTTATGATTCGCCGCCTGTGCCGGGGTAGCTCAGTAGGTTAGAGCACTAGATTGTGGATCTAGGGGTCGGCGGTTCGAGCCCGCCCCTCGGTACCAACCAACACCTCTTCCGCGGGATTGAGAACTGACCTCGCCCGAACGGCGTCCGCCGTTCCGTTTCAACAACGTCCGGTCTCGATTCGCCTGCGGCGAAAGAACGTCACCGAATGGCTGAAACGGTTGTCCCGCGCGTCTCGCGCGGTCTGCGTGATCTCCTCCCCGACCAGATGCTCGCCCGTCAGGCGATGGTCGACACGATCCGCCGCGTGTACGAGCTCTACGGGTTCGTCCCCCTCAGCACGCCGGCGATCGAATACCTCGACGTCCTTTCCGGCAGCGCCGGACAGGAAGCGCAACAGTCGATCTTCCGGGTCACCAATCCGGAGAACGAGGCGCTCGGCCTCCGCTTCGACCTGACCGTCCCGCTCGCGCGCGTCATCGCGCAGTACCCCGAGCTTCCCCGCCCGTTCCGCCGCTACCAGGTCGCCTCGGTCTGGCGCGCCGACAAGCCGGACAAAGGACGCTACCGCGAGTTCACCCAGTTCGATCTCGACTCGGTCGGCGTCGAGAGCGAAGTCGCCGACACCGAGATCATCGCCGGGATGTGCGACACCCTGTCGGCGCTCCAGGTCGGCCGCTACCTCGTCCGTTTCTCGAGCCGCGCGATCCTCAACCTCCTCCTCTCCTTCGCCGGGATTCCGTCGGAGCAGGCCACCGACGTCTTCCGCGTCCTCGACAAGCTCGACAAGGTCGGGATCGAGAAGATCCGCCTCGAGCTCATGGAGGGGTACAAGGACGAGTCGGGCGACACCATCCGCGGCCTCGGGCTCGCCCGCGACCAGGTCGACCGGATCGAGCGCTTTCTTGCCATAAAGGCGGACAGCCGTAAAGAAGTCATCGGACAGGTCCGCGAGCTCTTCGCGTCCGTCGAAGGGGCCTCCGTGCACCTCGACCTCGTCGAGAACATCTCGCGCAACCTCTACTCGCTCGGCTACGGCGACGACCAGGTGTCGCTCGACCTCTCGATCGCACGCGGTCTCGCCTACTACACCGGGACGGTGTTCGAGGCGATCCTCGTCGATGCACCGCAGTTCGGCTCCGTCTTCGGCGGCGGCCGTTACGACAACCTCGTGATGCGCTTCCTGGGACAGCCGATCCCGGCGGTCGGCGCGTCGATCGGCGTCGACCGGCTCCTCGCCGCGCTCGTGCATCTCGAGAAGCTGAAGCTGACGAAGGCCACCGCGCGCGTCCTCATCACGAACATGGACCCCAACCTCCAGGGCGACTACCTCGCCATGACCTGGGAGCTCCGCAGGGCCGGCATCCCGACCGAGTTCTACATCGGCACGGCCAGGGGGCCGGGCAAGCAGCTCAAGTACGCCGACCACTACGACATTCCGCTCGCGATCCTCTACGGTACGAACGAGAAGGAACAGGGCGTCGTCACCGTGAAGGACATGACGGTCGGGCGCGAAAAGGCGAAGGCCGTCGGCGACCGGAAGGAATGGCTCGCCGCTCGACCAGGCCAGAGGGTCGTTCCGCGCGCCGAGCTCGTCGAAGGCGTCCGCCAGCTGCTCGCGGAGATCGAGAACGCATGAGCGCGACCATCGTCCTCGACGGCAACAGCCTGACGATCGAGCAGCTCGTCGCGATCGCGCGCGACCCCTCGGTGCTCGTGGCGCGAGACCCGGCGGCCAACCAGCGGATCGCGCTCGCGGAAGCGCTGATCGCCACAGTCGTCGCCAACTACCGCAGCGCGTACGAATCCGGCAGCGCGGCGCCGACCGAGTACGGCGTCACCACCGGCTTCGGCGAGTTCAAGGACAAGCCGATCGCACCGCAGGACCTCGTGCAGCTGCAGCGCAACCTGCTGCTGTCGCACTCGGTCGGCGTCGGCGAGAACATCGACGCCGACGACCTCACGAACTACTACGCGCCTGAGGTCATTCGCGGCGCGCTCGCAACGCGGCTCAACGCGTTCCTCAAAGGCCACTCGGGTGTTCGCGTCATCCTCGCTGACGCGGTCGAGCAGATGCTCAACCGTGGCGTGATCCCGCTCGTGCCGCTGCGCGGCTCGGTCGGTGCGAGCGGCGATCTCTGTCCTCTCTCGCACCTCTTCGCGACGCTGCTCGGCGCAGGACGCTTTTATCTCGTCGACGACGCGAAGCGCACGCTCCGTCCCGCGACGGACCTCCCGGCGGTCCTCGGCATGGACGCCGAGGTGATCAAGCCCTCGTTCAAGGAAGGCCTCGGCCTCGTCAACGGCGCGAACTTCTCCGCGGCGATGCTCGCCCTCGC
>JBAQWH010000702.1:0-2365 GCA_049298815.1 Thermoanaerobaculia bacterium
CCTCGATCTCTCGCGCCATGTTCCCGATCGACCGGTGGCAGGTCTCCGGGCAGCCTGCCGTGAGGAGGACGAGCCGCGTCCGCGAACGCTCGACCTTGTCGGCGATCTCTGGAAACGTCGTCTCGTAGAGCTCCTTCAGCTTCGTCGTGAAGCCGTAGCTGTAGTGGTTGTCGTTCACCCCGCCGATGAACCCCTCGGCGACGAGCTGACGCAGCGTGTCCAGCGGGAAGACGATGTTCGGATCGCCGTCCGCGGTCGTGTGGTCGTAGTGCCCGTGCACGATCTTCAGGGTCGACGTCTCCGTGGTCCCCGGGATGATGCGATACGACGTGTCACCCGGATCCTCGGCTGGAAACGGCTCCTGGTCGGGAAGGTAGACGCCGGTTGCGGAGACGAGCGTGACGATCGCGCTCGCGAGCTCCTTGTCGAACGGCGTGTAGGGGACGCATTTGCGTGCGATGTTGATCATCGATTGCCTCGCTGAACGGGTCACTAGCCACTGACCACTGGCCACTGACCACTTTCTGGTCACTGACCACTGACCACTGAACTAAAGGACGGCGGGCCCGTGGACGGCCCGCCGGACCGAACTACTGGAGATCGCGTAAGACGTCGAGCAACTGGGCGTTGTCGGGTGCTTCCGAGATGTCGTGGACGTCGATGTAGCGGACGATGCCCTGCTTGTCGACGATCACGATGGCTCGCTCACAGATGCCCGCGTCGTCTTTCCAGACGCCATACTTCTTCGAGACTTCGCCTTTGGGATGGAAATCGGACAGGAGCGGATAACGCTCGATCCCGCCGATCGATTTTGCAAACGCTACGTGACTGGGAACACTGTCAACCGAAATGCCCACGACCTGGGCATCATACCGTTCGAAGTCGGCCATTTCGGCCTCGTACGACGGCATCTGAACCGTTCAAACAGGGGTCCAGTCGAGGGGATAGAAGACGATGACTGCGTTCTTCTTCCCCTTCAAATCGCTGAGCTTGAACGTCTCCTTGCCGCGATGACCCGTGAGCTCGAAGTCGGGAGCAGGGCTGCCTACCTTGAGCGTCTGGGTCTCACTGGCGTTGGACGTTCGTCCGAAGTTCACCATCGGGACGAATCTCCTTTCGCGCTGTGCAGCTCGACGGGGTCCACGCCCGTCGGGGTGCCTATTGTAGCCACGCAGGAGACGGGCCACCGGAATACGCACCAACCTCTGTGATGCGTCGCCGGGGAAGCGGGCGGGTCCTCGCACACCCGCGCAGGCGGGCTCGTCCGCGTCGAAACAATTTCTGACTTCCTCCCGTTTTCGCAGGGCTCATGAGGGACAACGACCGCATCATCCAGGGGATGGCTGGAGAGGGCGACTTCCGCATCCTCGCCGTCCAGACCACGACCGCCGTCGAGACTGCACGCGAGATCCTCGACCTCTCCCCCGTCGCCGCCGACGCACTCGGCCGCGCCATGACCGGCGCGCTGCTCCTGGCGCGCCTGCTCGACAAGGACCTGCGCAATCAGTACGTGACGCTCCGCTTCGAAGGTGACGGTCCGCTCGGTCTCGTGATCGCCGACGGCACCGCAGCCGGCGGCGTACGCGGCTATGTCGCGAATCCGGTCCCCGAGGCCGGAGCCGGCGACGTCCCCGAGGCACTCGGCGCCGGCAAGCTCACGGTGATCCGCGGGACCCCGCCCGCCGGCAAGCCGTACACCTCGCAGCTCCTCCTCGGAGGCGGCGGCATCGCCCAGGACCTGACCCGCTACCTCATGCGCTCCGAACAGATCGCATCCGCCGTTCTGCTCGGGGTATTGAACCGCCGCGACGGCGTCGCCGCCGCGGGCGGACTCGTCGTGCAGGCCTTTCCGCACGCGACCACGGATTCGATCGCCCGCATGGAGGCGGCGATCCAGCAGGCGCCTCCTCTGAGCTCGCTCCTCGCGAAACACGAGATCGAAGACGTGGTCGCCGAGGTCCTCGGCCCTGTCGGCTTCAAGCAGATCGATTCCGGCTCCACCGTGCCGGTCAGCTATCGCTGCACGTGCTCGCACGAGCGGGCCCTCGCTCCCCTCGCGCTCTTTCCCCGTGAGGAGCTCGAACAGATGGCGCGCGAAGGCGGCACGGAGGTGGCCTGCCAGTTCTGCGGCCGCAAGTACCAGATCTCCGCCAGCGAGCTCCTTGCGCTGACCGCGAAGCACGAGGCATGATCCCCGGACCTCCTGAGCCCTGATGCCGGCCGCGTCGGCCCGTGAGGAATCACCTGCGAAGAGGTCCTCATGGCCACAGTGATCAGCAGCACCGGGATCAGCCTTCCTGCGACAGTCGTGAAGAACGAGATCCTCGGACGGATCATGGACACGTCCGACGAGTGGATCCGGACC
>JBAQWH010000703.1:0-2005 GCA_049298815.1 Thermoanaerobaculia bacterium
GGGAGCATGCCGGACGAATGGGCGGAACGAATTATAGGTGGACGTCCGGAGGGACGGCAGTGATGCCCGCGCGCCGGCCGCGCCGTCAGCGCTGCGGCGTGGTGTCCTGCCTCGCCACGATCGCCTGCAGACGCTCGTCGATGAGCGAGGCGTGGGCTCGGGCCGTGATGTCCGAGTCGCGCTCCCGGTCGTGCCACTGTTTCGCGAGACGGATCGCGTCGAGTGCTTCCGCGGTACGGCCGGCTTCGAGAAGCAACTGCGCTTTCAGCGACTGTATGAGTCCCGAGTGCAGTCCGTGTCGCGCTTCTTCATCGAGGACCTGTCGCAAAAGCGTGACGCGATCATTGCCCAGCGTGTGTGCGAACTCGAGCTGCCAGTAGCGCGTGAGGTCCGTGGCGACGGCATTCGCGGCTGGCCTCGCGTCGGGCGGCATCCCGCGGCGCCAGGCGACGAAGTTCCGATACACGGTCATGTCGTAGTTGTCGGCGAGGCGATCGTACTCGTCGAGGAGGCGCGCCGCGCGATCGAGCTGGCCGGTCTCGGCGAGGAGAAGGACGGCCCCCTCGACGCTCTCGTAGCGCATCCGGCCAACGGCCCGATCGGCGCCCGACAGGTATGCCCTCCGATACCACCGCAGGGCTTCCTCGTAGCGGCCCGAGAGGTGGTACTGGTGGGCGGCGTCGAACGAGACGTCGCTCTCGAGTCCGTCGACGGCCGCGAGCGTCGCGAAACGCGCCTCGGCCTCCTGACCGTGACCGGCCGCAATGAGCGCCCTTCCGTGAACGCGGGACGCCCACTGCGAGAGGTAAAGATCCTCTGCGGCCCTTGCCTGATCTTCGGCCTTGCGAGACTCGGCGAGACAGGCGGCGGCATCGCCCTGCAGACGGAGGAGCTCTGCGTTGCGCAGTGTGGCGAACGCCTGCTGCCTCCGTGCCTGTCTCGCGCCCGATGGGAGAGTCGAGGTGTGGTTCGTGAGGAATCCGTCCATGCCGATCCCGAACGCCTGGCCATTCGCGTAGCGGACTTCGATCTTCGCGGCTTCGCGATCGATCACCACCGCGGGATATCCAGGGGGCAGCAGGGCGTACCACACAAGCTCGGTCGAAGCGGCCGACATGGCCTGGACGAACGTGTCGGGGGTCCGCACGCCCGGGTCTTCGAGCCCCTTCGAGCCCTCGGACTTCAGCAGCCCGACGGCCGCGACCGCAGTGTGCCACCCCATTTTGTTGTTGACGCCGCTGAGGATCACCTCGTCGCGTCCGTCGCCATTGACGTCGACGGTGCCGGCGTAGTGATGGTGGCCGGAGGCAACCAACAGGACGTGCATCCGGTTGTTTGCCGCCTCGTAGATGACGGTCACGCTGGGGTAATAGAAATGGACGTACGTAATCAGCAGTTCGCTGATGCCGTCGTGGTCGACGTCCGTGGGGACGATACCGCCGCGCGAGAAGTCGTCCGCGAAGCCGGGGAAGTGCGCGGCGAGATCGGGGACCGGCTTTCGCTCGATCAGGTCGCCCCGCACACCGTCCAGGATGAGCAGCTCTTCGCGGCCCCGGCGGGGTGAGTAGTTACGGGGGCCGGGAAGTGCGGCGACTGCGCGACGGCCGCCGGGCAGCGTGATGATTGCCGCACTCTGCAGCGAGACTCCTTCGCGCACCCACAGACGCCGGTTCGTCGAGTCGATGGCAACGATGCCGGTGCCCTCGGCCACGATCCGCTCGACTCGTCGCTGTCGCACGTACCAGAAGGTCCCGGCGGCCGCGACCAGCAGGAGTACGACGAGTCCCCGTCTCATCAGGCGAACGCCATCGATGGGCGCCCGCTCTTTCTCCAGTGCGCGACGAACCACGGTCGCCGAGCGGAGGCGTCTCGAAGGGGACTTCTCGAGCAGTCTGCCGACGATGGCTGCGAGCCAGCGCGGGACCTCGGGCCGCAGCTTGCGGACGGAGCGCGGCGTCTCCTTCACGTGCGCGAGGATCGAGCCGAGCGAACCGCGCTCGCCGAA
>JBAQWH010000704.1:0-3187 GCA_049298815.1 Thermoanaerobaculia bacterium
ATCACTTGCGTGAACCCCGCGACAGCCGTCGCACCCGTCGTCAAGGTGTTGTCGACCGCCCCGAGCAAGGTCGCCGGAAGGAATGTGTTGACCGTCACCGGCGTCACCACGACCTCGACATAGCGCGCGTCACCCGCGGCCGCTCCTCCCCCCCCCATCGCCAGGTCGTCGGTCGCCGGCAGCGTGGCGTGGTAGGTGCGCGACGATACCGTGACCACACCGCCCCAGACGCTCGAGTTTTGGCCGGCCATGAGCGCGTCGATCGCTGCATCGGCGCGGGTGATCGCGTCCGCGCCGCCGTCGAGCTCCGCGGCACCGGCGATCGCGAAGGCATCCGCCGCCTTCTGCAGCTGCGTCTGCAGATCCATGAGGCGCGACAGATCGACGGCCAGGGTGGCGAAGCCGATCAGGGTGATGAGCGAGACCGTGACCATAGGCAACACGGCTCCCGATTGATCTTTGGCAAATGACATGATCCTGCCAATATTATATCCGACGAAACTAGGTATAGTGATCATGTCGAGCCTCCTGGGGCGACGATCCGCGCCGCGGCCAGCGATCTTCGTACCTCGAGGGAGCGACCGGCAGCCTGCCGGCCCGGGATGTCGCGCAATCGCAAGGTGCGAGCCAAAGGTTCAACTCTCCTGCCTCGGGATAGATCCGCGATCTCGGGGCGCAAGCTTGCTCGCCGAGCGAGATCCTGTCCAGACGCGTCGAAACGAACACACGAATTCACTTTACAAATCTCGGCGTGTTAGTGCTGCCGTGGGATTTCAGAGGTCCCACTGACGAGATGATAGCGACACCGGCAGGACGCAAGGTCGAATATCGAAACTCTTGCGACTGTGTTCACTTGCCAGCCGACCTACCTCTTCTCTCCTGACCTCTCTCCTACCTGTCCCGATCGACCGGGGCTGCCGCGCGCAGGAGCTAAGCCCCGTCGTGCCCGGCCCCCCCCCATCTCGTTCCGCCCACCGCCACGTCCGACACGATACGCCCGCGTCGGCGACCCCATGTTGCGCGAGATCAATTGCCACCCGGACCCGCCGGACCCCCGGCCGGCGGCGCGTTATTCTGGTTGATGTTGAGGTTCGACGGCGGGGGAATCGGGATCCCGCCGCTGGTCTCGGTCGGCACCGGCACGAAGAAGCCGGGGCCGGGCTGCTGCTGTGGCTGACCGCTACCCGAGTCGATGAACTTGGATCCGAACTGCTTCTTGCGCGTATCGGGCAAGGTCTCGATCGGCTCCTTCACCCCTTCCCTGTAGATTCGGACGGCGCGTGCGATTCGCTCGCCGTCGAACGCGATGTTGGTGTCATAGGCATAGCGTGGCGTCGGGTCCGGGACCATGAGCGCCTCGTTGGCCGCGACCGAGTCCCCGGCACCGAAACTGATCGTGTCGATGCGTTCGGCATAGCGGTTGAAATATTGCGTGCACGCCGACAGCTCGAGGCAGACGGTGGACAAAAGTACGATTCGGAGCTTGGACATCTTCCGCCTCACTGCCTCGGAGCATCGACGAAATTGCCCGTCGCGGGATCGAAGTAGACCGCACCGGGTTGGGACTGCACCGGCGCCTGGGCGAGCCCGACAGTCGACGCTGCGGCGACCGCTGGGACGACATCGGGCGCGGGGACGATCGCGGGCTCGACCAGGGCGACAGGCACCGGTCCCGGCGGGTTCGCCACTTGGCCACCGAACAGGTTCTGCAGGAAGCCGCCGAGCGGATCGGTCGCGAAGGGCGGCTGCTTCGGCACCTCGGCCTGGCCGTTCAGGAAGAGGTCGAGGTCGTTTCCGGCGAGCTGCGTGTCGAGCGGCGTCTTCAGCTTCCTATCCGGCGGAACCGGCTTGATGATATGCGGCGTGACGATCACCACGAGCTCCGTCTCCTGCGCCTGATATTCGGAGCTGCGGAACAGCGCGCCGAGCACCGGCACCGACCCCAGCCAAGGAACCTGGTCCTGGTTGCGGGTCGAGTTGGATTGCAGCAGGCCGGCGATGGCGAAGCTCTGGCCGTCCCGAAGCTCGATCGTGGTTCGCGCGCGGCGGGTCGTGAGCGACGGGATGAGGAAGCCTTGGGTCGTGATGGCGTTCGTGAAGTCGAGCTCGCTCACCTCGGGATAGAGCTTCAGGCTGATCACGCCGCGGGAGAGCACCGTCGGCGCGAAGTTGAGCTTCACGCCGAATTCCTTGAATTGGACGGTCACCGTCGGCAGCGTGCCGGCCGAGGCCGCGGAGACGACCGGAATGGGAAACTCGCCGCCGGCCAGGAACTCCGCCGTCTCGCCGGACATGGCGATGAGGTTCGGCTCGGCGAGCTTGCGGATCACGCGCTGCCCCTCGAGCGCGCTCAAGACCACATCGAGCTTGCCGGCCGCCGAGTTGATGATCTCGGTGATGACCGTCGCGAAGGGGGCTGCGGCACCGACAACAGGGACGGTGTTGAGCAGCGGCAAGGTATCGTTGTTGCCCGCAGGCCCGAACGCGAACTGGCCAGGCCCCACGTCGAACTTGGAGGGCGGGTCTTGCCTTCCTACGATGCCGGCGCTGACCCCACGGCGGAAGAACTCCCAGCGCACGCCGAGCGCGCGCGCCGCGTTGCGGTTCGCCTCGACGAAGCGCACCTGCAGCATCACTTGCTGCGGCGTCTTGACTTTGAGCGCGTTGACGACCCCGCCCGGCGCGAGCCCTTGCGCCACGCTCATCGCCCGCTCGACGGTCTGCGAATCGCCGCCGTCGCCGCTCAGCACGAGCTTGCCGTACACCTCGTTCACCTCGATGCCGTCTGCGCCGGATCCTTCCCGAATCCGCGACCCCAGCGCCCGTGTGTCGAGCTTGACATCGACGTCGATCGCGCCGATCAGCCGCCGCGTCTCGTCATAGAGCAGGATATTGGTGACACCGATCTTCTTGCCGACCAGGAAGAGCTGGCGATCGGTGATCGTGGCCGCATCGACGATGTCCTTGTCGGCGACCTCGACGATCGCGAAGGGCACATCGACCCGAAGGTTGCGGGACTTGCCCTGGACCAGAGTTATGCGCGTGAGGAGGCCGACATTGCCGTTGGCCTGGATGACGCTGCCGCGCTCGGCCGAGGCCGGGCCGCCGAGGCAAGTCGCGACGAGAGCCGCGAGGACGAGCCCCAGCCGAACCTTCGGCCCGACCCACCCGCGACGCCCTCGAGCAG
>JBAQWH010000705.1:0-2882 GCA_049298815.1 Thermoanaerobaculia bacterium
GCCGAGGACATCTGGCGCCGCCGCGCGTCGAACCGGGCGTTCCTCATCGCCAGGCCGCCCGGACACCACGCGGAGCGGGAAGAGGCGATGGGCTTCTGCTTCTTCAACACGATCGCCTGTGCGGCCGAATGGCTCCGCGAACAACCCGGCATCGAGCGCGTCTTCATCTTCGACTTCGACGTTCACCACGGAAACGGGACCCAGCACCTCTTCGAAGAGCGCGACGACGTCTTCTACGCCTCCGCTCACCGCTTTCCTTTCTATCCAGGGACCGGCGCAGCGGACGAGGTCGGCATCCGCAAGGGGAAGGGCTACACGCTCAACATCCCTCTAGCCGGAGGCGCCGGAGATCCCGCCCTCATGCGCGCAACCGAGGAGACCGTCGTACGCGTCATCGACGAGTACCGCCCTCAGGCGATCCTCCTCTCTGCGGGCTTCGACGGCCACCGTCGCGATCCACTCGGCGGCATGCGCATCACCGAGCAGGGCTACGGCGCGCTCACCCGGCGCATCGTCGAGGCAGCGGAGAGGCACTGCGAAGGGCGCGTCCTCTCGCTGATGGAAGGCGGCTACGACATGGAAGGGCTGGCGGCCAGCGTGGGAGAGCATGTGAAGGCGCTGGCGGGGGAGTAGGACCCGATAGGACCTATAGGACCAATAGGACCTATAGGAGCCACCCGCCCCACGATGGCGACCGGGGGTAGGGGTGTCCTATTGGTCCTATCGGTCCTATTGGTCCCATTCGTCCTATTTCTTCCTCTCCAGAATCCCCCGGTACAGTCGCTCGAGCTTGTCGATCCGCAGCTCCTTCGAATAGCCGTTGATCACGTGCTGCCTCGCGCGTCGGCCGATCTCGGCGCTTCGCGGACTCTCCATCACTTCGAGGATTGTGCGGGTCAGCGCGGCGCGGTCCTTCATCGGGATCATCCATCCGACGTCCGGCGTCGTGATCAGCTCGACGTTCCCGCCGGCATCGGTCGCGATGACCGGCTTCTCCATCGCCATCGCTTCGCGGATCGTCCCGGTGATCCCGGTGCCGGCCCACGACGCGTCGACCACGAGGTCACACGAGGCGAAGACGCTCGGCATGTCCGAGCGCACCTCGACCGGGATCACGTTCGTCGCGATACCGGCCTGGGAGGCGTAACGGCGGATGTCGTCCGCGTCCTCGGGGGTCTTGCAGCCGATCAGCGCGAGCTGCACGTTCGGGTGCGTCGGCACGACGTCGGAGACCGAGTCGATCAGCTCCATCCACCCCTTCCAGTCGCGGACCCCGACCTGGGCGATCACGTACGCATCGTCCGCAATCCCCTTCTCGCGACGGAACGCCCGCGGGTCCCACTTCGCCGGATCGAACAGCTCGACGTCCGTCCCCGCGAAGACGACCTCGACCTTCTCGGACGGCACCTTTCCGCTGTCGACCACGACGTCCTTGTTCTGCTGGCAGACGGTGACGATCAGGTCGACCCGTTTGCTGCGGTACTTGCCGCGGTTCCAGAAATCGAGCGGGAACGACACGCCGCGGTTTACGACGAAGGCGCCGGCCGGATGACGCCACGAAGCGAGGAGGGCGTGCGAATGCGCCAGCCCCTTGTGCGCGTGGATGACGTCGGGTCGGATCTCGCCGATCAGCCTCGCCAGTCCAAGGGTCGTCCGGAAATCGACCGCGTTCCGAAAGGGGAACCCGGCGAAACAGATGCCCTGCTCCTTCGCACGGGCCTCCAGCTCGGCCTCCGGGCGGCTTGCAATGGTCACGTCGTGACCGCGCTCCCTGAGGCCGACCGCCGCCTGAAACATCTGGTGGACGGAGCCCGTGTTGAACTTGTTGAACTCGAGGACCTGGAGAATCTTCATCGCGGGGGCGGAATTGTAGTCGTTAGGTCAGTGGTCAGTGGCCAGTGGCCAGTGGCCAGTGGTCAGTGGTCAGTGGTTGGGGAGCGTGTCGGGCCGCAAGGTCCGAGGTCGGTGTTCCCGGCCGTGTCGGCGTCGCCCGGCCAAAACTTTCACCCACTGACCACTGGCCACTGGCCACTGACCACTTCGGTGTTCCCGGCCGTGTCGGCGTCAGCCCCCAGCCAAATCTTTCACCCGCTGACCACTGACCACTGGCCACTGACCACTAACGACTGATATCTTCTGCAATCCACAAGAGTTGCACGAGACCGGTCGGAAGGGGTGGAGCGAAGTTGCCGAACGACAAAGCAGCGCCGAAAGAGCTGAAGGTGACCGACAAGCGGATCTTCACGCCCGAAGGCGAGATTCGCGATGAGTTCAAGCAGGAGATCCGGCCGAGTGATCAGCAGCCGGCTCCGAAGCCTTCGCCCGCGCCCGAGCCGGCACGCGAGACGCCCCCTGCGGCCCAGCCCGAAACGACGCAACGTCCCGGGGCGCGCGAGGAGCCGCGGCAGCGCGCCGAGGGCGAGCCCGCCGTTCCTCCCACGACGCGCTTTGCCACGTTCGTCCAGCAGCTGGTCGTGCAGGCTTACATGTTCCTCGGTCTTCTCTCCGACCGCTACCAGCCGGCGATGAAACCCGATCCGGCCGGCGCGCGCGAGATGATCGAGATCCTCGTCATGCTCCAGGAGAAGACCGCCGGGAATCTGACGGCGGCCGAGTCCGAGTTCCTCACCACGGCGATCGGCGAGCTGAAGCTCGCGTACGTTCAGAGGACGAAGAACATCTGATGAGAGCCGGGTTCGCGTGGATCGCATTCGTCGTGCTCGCGTCATCGGCGATGACCGAGGCGGCTGCGCAGCAGCTCGCGCCACGCGACCTGTGGCCCGCTGCGGTTCACGCAGCGCGGGAAGGGGACGTCGACGGTGCGACCCGGCAGAGCGCCGACATGCTCACGATGGGCCGCGGCTACGGCATCAGGACCTATC
>JBAQWH010000706.1:0-1586 GCA_049298815.1 Thermoanaerobaculia bacterium
TTCGGCGAGGACGGCCGCATCAGGTCCGACCTCGCTCCGTGGGCCGAAGCGACCGCGCAGGTCGCCGGCGAGAAGAAGGTGCCTCTCATCGACCTGCACGCGAGAAGCATCGCGATCCTCGACGCGCTCGGCCCGGCGGTCAGTCCTGCGCTCGGCCCGCTGAAGTCGGACGGCACGCTCGACCGGACGCATCTGAACGCGGCAGGGAGTGCACTCTTCGGAGCGGTGATCGCGGATGAGCTGCGCCGCGCCGTGCCGGAGCTCGCCCCGCACGTCCGTCCTGCCGCGATCCCGAAGCCGGCCGGCACGTGGTCGGCGCGCATGGCCGAGTCGGAGATGAAGCGAACACCCGACGCGACCATGGTCGACGCGCGTGACGGCAAGGCGCGGTGGGAGTACACGCCTGGGCTGGTCATGAAGTCGATCTTCGATGTGGCGCAGCGGACCGGCGATCCTCGCTACCGGAGCTACGCGAGGTCCTACTACGAAGGGTTCATCGCTCCGGACGGGACCATTCGCGGCTACAACAAGGACGAGTACAACATCGACCGGATCAATCCCGGCAAGCCGCTCTTCCTCCTCTACGAGAAGACGAAGGACGAGAAGTACCGGAAGGCGATCGAGCTGCTCCGCCAGCAGATGCGCGAGCATCCGCGCACGTCGGAAGGAGGCTTCTGGCACAAGAAGAGGTACCCGTCGCAGATGTGGCTCGACGGCCTCTACATGGGAGCCCCGTTCCTCGCGCAGTACGCGAAGACGTTCGGCGAGCCGGCCCTGTTCGCCGACGTCATCAACCAGTTCGTGCTGATGGAGAAGCACGCCCGCGACGACGGCTCCGGCCTGCTCTACCACGGCTGGGACGAGAGCCGGAAGCAGAAGTGGGCCGACCCGGACACCGGCCGCTCGCCCGCGTTCTGGGGTCGGGCGATGGGCTGGTACGCGATGGGGCTCGTCGAGACGCTCGACTTCATCCCGGTCGACCACCCGAGGCGCGGGGAGTTGATCGCGATCCTGCAGCGGCTCGCGGACGCGGTGGCGAAGGTCCAGGACCCGAAGAGCGGCGTCTGGTGGCAGGTGCTGGACCAGCCGGGTCGCGAAGGGAACTACCTCGAGGCCTCGGCGTCCGCCATGTTCACGTTCGCGCTGCTCAAGGCGACGCGGCTGCGGTACATCGACGAACGCTTCGAGCCGGTCGCGCGGCGCGCCTACGCAGGACTGATCCGCGAGTTCATCACCGTCGACGACGCGGGAGTCGTCAGCATGAACCAGGTCTGCGAGGTCGCAGGGCTGGGCGGCGATCCGGAGAAGGGGGAGCGGTATCGCTCCGGGACGTACGAGTACTACGTGACCGAGAAGATCCGCAGCAACGACCCGAAAGGCGTCGGACCGTTCATCTTCGCGAGCCTGGAGATGGAGAGAAGAGTGAAGAGTGAAGAGTGAAGAGTGAAAAATGAACAGCGAACAGCGAAGAGTGAAGAGTGAAGAGAGTGAAGAGTGAAGAGTGAAAAGTGAAAAACGGGGGAGTTGCTGCGAGTGCGGCGCTCCCTATCGCTGTCATCCTGAGCCGGCGAAGCGCGGCGAAGGAC
>JBAQWH010000707.1:0-2046 GCA_049298815.1 Thermoanaerobaculia bacterium
GATCACGACGCCTCGCGTCGGCTCTCGGCTCGCTTCCATGCGCTGAAGGCTGCCGGCCGCGTCACAACCTACACCGAATTCATGAACACGTACTGCGCGTGATCGCGCAAGAGGAGAACGCTACATGCCTGAGAAGAGACCCGCTCCCCCGATCGACGACGCACCCGACCTGGTCGCTGCCGTCACGATTCGCAACGAAGTGGCCGCGCTGAACGGGCCGATGATGCGCCGCTCGGCGCTGAATGAGGCCGATCACGAGACCATCGCGAGCATTCGCGAAGCGGCCGAGACCTTCGCAACCGAGGCGCGCGGCGGGCAAGTCGTTCGCGTCGGCAGCGAGAAGGCGATCGAACCGAAGCGACTCGCCGCGATGATCACCGACTACGTCACACTGCTCACCGCGACGAAGACCGAGCACGTCGGCGATTTGACGCTGGAATCCGACACTCCCGCGATCGAGAGCACCGCCGTTCGTCGGCACGTCGAGAAGCTCGGCGGGAGCATCCTTGCGCTGCTCGACACATTCCTGGCGCAGCGTCGGCGACGCGAGGCACAGCGCACCGAGCAGAGCGCGGCGATCGCGCAGCAGATCGAGCGTTTTCGCACAGATGACCCGATTGCCGGCCCGTTGATGGATGTCTACGGGCGCCTGATCGTGTCGATCGCGTCGAAGTCTCCGACGTATGCGCGAGATCACATCATCGCGGCCCGACTCCGCGAGGCGCTCGCCGTGCTGTTGCCGCGCGAATCCCGAGTGCCGATCATCGCGAAGCTCGACGAAGACGCGATGCGGATCGCACCGCCGATTGCGAAGCGAGGACCGGCGCCGAAGTTCACCCAGGACGGCGCCCAGATGGTTTCCGCGCCAGAGTACCCGGAGATCACCGGCCGCGTGCGGCTCGGGGGACTGACCCGATGAACGCGGCGACCTCCGACCCGGAGCTCTCGTCGCGCGACTTCGACGACATGGCGGATTCTCCGGTGGCCTTCAAGCGAATCATCGCGGCGACCGGCCGTCAGATAGAGGCGCATCCGCCGGAGTCAGGCTGCGATGAAATGCAGGCGTTCTTCGCAGCCATGCGCGCCGTGAAGTTCGCGCTGTCCACCGAGGAGCGCTGAAGCGATGCGCCCGCGGAGCATCTACGTCGCTTACGCGAACACCGTGACAGCGGAAGCGTGCTGCTCAGCGGGCCACGCTACGCAGCAGGAAGCGATGCAGCACGCGAACGACGTGCGCACCGAGCGAGAGGCTGCGCACCGTGCCGCGATGCGGCCACGCCCCGGTTCCGTGCGTCAGGAGCCGTCGTCTTGAAACAGGCGGCGCTTCCGTTCGGCCGGAAGGTTTGGCGTCGTCGCCCGCGCTACGTGGAGACGGCAGTCGAGGCCGACGTGCTGCGCGCGTGCCTCGACTACCTCCGCCGCGTCGGCGTTCCTCACTGGAGAGCGAACACGGCAGCGGGAAAGCTGAAGCGGCCCGACGGTTCCGAGCGGTTCATGCGGTTCGGGATCAAAGGGCAGTCCGACATCCTGGGAGTGTTGCCCGGCTGCGGCCGGCTGCTCGCGGTCGAATGCAAGGCGCCGGGCGAACAGCTCCGCCCCGAACAGGCTGAGTTCCTCGCGATGATCGAACATGCCGGCGGCGTGGCGATCGTCGCTCATAGCGTCGGCGAACTGGCGCGAGCGCTCACGGAGGCGCGCCGGTGACCGGAACAGGGAACGTGGCTGCACGATGGCTGCACGCTCATTCCGTAGCGGTTATGCCATGCGACGCTAAATCACTGAATTGTCGGGAGTTAGTTGGCGTCCCCAACGGGATTCGAACCCGTGTCGCCGCCGTGAAAGGGCGGTGTCCTAGGCCCCTAGACGATGGGGACGTCCGGTAAGGAGGGCGCACGGTAGCACGCACACCCTGTGGGGTCAACGGCGGCTAGAACACGATGCGTGCCGAGGTATTTCCGCGAACGGCTTTGCAGACGGACGCCGTCGACCGGCGGGACCTCAGGCGTTCCGGCCGGCGGCTCCGACGGCCTCCGCGAACTGCGCGGC
>JBAQWH010000708.1:0-1805 GCA_049298815.1 Thermoanaerobaculia bacterium
ACGCGGTCCGGACCGCTCGCGCGCCCCGTCAGATGGCCGATGAACCCCTTGCGCGAGGCGCCGATGACGAGCGGCGCGAGGCGCGCGAGCTCACCACATCGGGCGAGGAGCTCGAGGTTGTGCTCGAACGTCTTCGCGAACCCGATGCCCGGGTCGAGCAGGATGCGGTCGCTCTTCACTCCGGCGGCAACCGCTTCGCGCGACCTCTCCGTCAGCTCGCGCGCAACGTCCGCCACGACCTCATCGTAGACCGCATGCTGCTGCATCGTCGACGGCTCCCCGCGCATGTGCATCAGGATGACAGGAACCTCACGCGAGGCGACGATAGCCGGCATCGCCGGGTCGAAGCGCAGGGCGCTCACGTCATTGACGATGTCGGCTCCGGCGTCGATGGCCGCCTCGGCGACGGCCGCCTTGCGCGTGTCGACCGACAACGCCACCGCGCTGCGACGCCGGATCGCTTCGATCACCGGGATGACGCGGGCAAGCTCCTCGTCCCGATCCACCGCTGCGGCGCCGGGACGGGTCGACTCCCCTCCCACGTCGATGACCGCCGCCCCGTCGCGCTCCATCTCCAGCGCTGCCTCGACCGCCGCGTCGCGGACGAAGTGCTCGCCCTGGTTCGAGAACGAGTCGGGCGTCACGTTGAGGATCCCCATGACGAGCGGCGACGCGCCGCGGCGGAGCGTGCGGCCGCCGGAAAGGGTTAACTCGAAATGCGAGTGCGCGCTCATTTCACGGAGCTCCGGCTGCCGGACGGAAGGCCGGTACCCGGCGGAATGAAGTCCACAGTCCGGCGGCTTGGCGAGCGGCCTCGCGTCTCAGACGTCCTTTTCACGCCGGATCCGCGCACCGAGAGCGTTCAACCGCTCGTCGATCCGCTCGTAGCCGCGGTCGATCTGGTGAATGTTGTGAATCGTGCTCTCGCCTTTCGCGCAGAGAGCCGCGAGGAGCAGCGCCATTCCGGCGCGGATGTCGGGGCTCGAGATCTCGCCGCCGTAAAGCCTGTTCCCGCCGACGATGATCGCCCGGTGCGGATCGCACAGGATGATCCGCGCCCCCATCCCGATCAGCTTGTCGGTGAAGAAGAGGCGCGACTCGAACATCTTCTCGAAGATCATGACGGTCCCCTCCGCCTGCGTGGCGACGACGACCATGATCGAGAGGAGGTCTGCGGGGAAGAGCGGCCACGGCCCGTCGTCGATCTTCGGGACGGCGGCGCCGATGTCGTAGCGGACCCGCAGTTCCTGGTCCTTCGGGACGCGGATGTCGTTCCCTTCGATCCGGATCTCGATGCCCAGCTTCTCGAGCATCAGGCGCACTGCGTACATGTGCTCGGGCACGCCGTCCTCGATCAGCAGCTCGCTGCGGGTCACGGCCGCGAGTCCGATGTAGGAGCCGACCTCGATGTGGTCGCTCGGAATCGTGAACTCTCCCCCGTGCAGCGAATCGACCCCGTGAATGCGGAGCGAGTTCGTGGCGATCCCTTCGATCTGCGCGCCGAGCGAGTTGAGGAAGCGGCAGAGGTCCTGGACGTGGGGCTCGGCCGCCGCGTTGTAGATCAGCGTGTCGCCCTCGGCCAGCGACGCGGCGATGACCGCGTTCTCCGTCGCCGTCACGGACGCCTCGTCGAGGAACATCCGGCGGCCCTTGAGAGCTCGCGCGCTCATCCGGTACTCGTAGGCCGAGACTTCGATCTGCGCGCCGAGCGCCTCGAGCGCGAGGAGGTGCGTGTCGACCCGGCGGCGGCCGATCGCGTCGCCACCCGGCTTTGCGACCGACACGTTCCCGCAGCGCGCGAGCAG
>JBAQWH010000709.1:0-8218 GCA_049298815.1 Thermoanaerobaculia bacterium
ATCTCGGCGCGCCCGTCGAGCTCTTCGGGCGACAGGCGCGAGGCGTTCCCCTGGAAGGCGATGATTCGAGGTGCAAGGGCGGCAGGAAGCACCGCCAGCGCCGCCGCAGCGGTCGATGAGTGGACGCAGTTGATCGCGTAGCCGACCGGCGGCGCGGACATGGCGTCGTCGATCCTCCGGATGGCGTCCGCGAGCGGGACGCCGTCGAGAACGGTGCCGTCACTCCGGACGACGAAGCTCAGCGTCCATGGGATTCCGGTCTCCGCCATCAGCGACCCGATTGCCTGTGCTTCCACCGTGTTGGGGAGTGTCGAGGCGTAGAGCAGATCGGCGCCCGCCTCGGCGAGCTCGTGCACCTGGGCCGCGTGGTAGCCGATGGCCCGAGGGTACGCAGGTGCCTCGCCTGGCTGGTACCCATCGCCGGCCGGCCCGGTGAGGCCTGCGATGAACGCCTCCCGTCCGCTCAGCAGCTCGCGAAGGAACGCCACGTTGTCCGCGTTGACGCTGCGCCTTTTGAATCGCGACGTTGCAACCCGGTCCTCACTTGCGCGCCACGTATCGGTGAGGGCGAGCAGCGGAAGTGAATGCCGTGCGGCGATGTCGGCGTACGCGAGGTGGATGTCGGCGAGGAGCCTCCGCGTGTCGTGCCCGTAGATGAGGCCCGCGTGGGCGATGTGCGGGTCGAACTCGACGCGTGGATCACGCCGGAGCAGCTCGTAGATCGAGCCCTCCGCGAGGATCGGCGAACGATGCGCGAGATGAGTCCGGAGGTTCATCACGACGAAAGGACAGGGCTCTCGAGCTGTTTGACGATGAAGATCGCGTCGCGATACTCGACTCGCTTGACGCGTCCGGCGGTGATCAGGTCCTCCAGGCGTCCCTGCTCCTCACCACCATCGGTCAGGTAGTGCTCGACGTCCTCGAGGCGCATCGGGTGGACCGTCAGCATGCCGAGGAGGTCGTCGACTGCGTTGCCGGTGCGGCCGAAGGCACCCTGCTCGCGGGAGGTCATCAGCTCGAGGGTCGGGACCTGCTCGCTCATGATCTCCCAGGCGCGGCGGACGGTCTCGTCATCGGGCGGGCGAAGGTGCGGATCGGCGGGCGGGCGGGTGGGGATCGAGAGGAACGCGCGGTGGGGCCGAATGCGCCGGAGGAAGGCGGCGGTGTCGGCGACGACCTCGGGACGGTCGTTGATCCCGCCGACGAGCATCGTCTGCGTCATCAGTTCACCCTTGAACTCCGCAGCGAAGATCTCGATCCCGTTGAGGATCGTCGGGAGGCTGACCTCGGGGCTCGGACGGTCGATGAGACGCCAGACCGGGTCGCTGGTCGTGTCGATCTCCACCGATACGAGATCGGCGTGGGCGAGGTCGGCGCGGACGCTCGGGACCCAGAGGAGCGAGCCATTCGTGATCACGGCGACCGGAATGCCGAGGGTCTTCACGCGCCGGATTTCTTCGCCGAGGTTGACGTCGAGCGTCGGCTCGCCGTCGGGGACGAAACTGAGGTAGTCGAGCGGTTGACCCTGCGTGCGGCACTCCTCGACCCGTTGGCGCACTGCCTCGAACAGCTCCTCGGGGTCGTAGAACGGCGACCTCAGCGTCTCGGTGCGCGGCGTGGGACCGGCCTGGCAGTAGACGCAGGCGTAGCTGCAACGCTTGCTCGGAATGTTGTTGATGCCGAGGCTGAAGCCGAGTCGTCGTGACGGAATCGGGCCGAACGCGATCATCGATTCGAGTGTAGCGGGGGAGCAGGCGACGGGATGTGACGGTGAACGGCGAGCTCCGGGATCGCTCGCTCAGACGGCCGCGTGTTTCGGCGGGGCTTTTTCGCTCTCCGGGATGCCGATCGGTCCGTCTTTGAGGTCTTCCCGGATGATGAGATCGAGGAAGAGCTCGCGGACTCCGTTCTGGCCGTTCGCCCGGTAGACGCGGCGGACGTCCTTCGGCTGGAGTCGCACGCCGGTCATCGCCTCGAGGTACTGGCAGAAGACGACCGCGCGCGAGCGGAAAGAGATGATGAGGATCAACAGCAGCACACCCGCGAAAATCAGCGGCGTGGCCGCAGCGAGACTGCGGAGCTCGAACATCGTGCTGATCGTTTCCATCGGACCCGGACCCCGCGAAATCGTAGCACGGCCGCACCCGGTGGGAGCTCTCGGCGGGCATCGATCGTGTAAACCAAGGGCGCGGGAGGGACGATGACCGAAGAGAACTACGAGCCGGTTTCCTGTGATTACCACGATCAGCTCGAGGCTGCCGCGATGCACAGGACGGCCGTCGAGCTGGAGTTCGAGCTCGAAGGGGTGATGCAGAAGGAAAAGGGACGCGTCGAGGACGTCTTCACTGCGCAGGGAGCGGAGTACATCCGTTTCGCCTCGGACCGCGGGCCGATCGAGATCCGGCTCGACCACATCATCTCGATGCGCGAGGAGTAGAGGCCGCGCGTTGTAAGATGCAGGGCAGCCGACGATGCCGAGATTTCTCTTCTATGCGGGCACGGTGTTCTGCCTCCTCCTTTCGCTGGCGAGCGGGCTGGAGGCGATCCGTGAGGTGAGCCGCGATTCTCTGGCGTTCGTCGCGATTCCAGGAGGCAAGGGCGCCACCTGGGCGATCGTTTCCGCCCTGCTCGCCGGGATCGCAATCGCAACCATGTTTCTCCGGATGGCGGCGCTGCTCGCGGCCCGGAACCTCTTCGCGGCCTTCGTGGCGATCGTCTGCGTCGCCGGGGCAATCACGACTCTGGCAGGCGTCCTGTTCCTCCAGTGGCGGCTCGCTGCCGAACCGACGAAGGGCGTCGAGGAGATCCACTTCGCGGCGCTGATGGCCTTCGGCTTCTTCGTCTCCATGAGCCTGCTGTCGCTGCGGCCGTACTTCAGCATTCAGGCGAGCCGCCTTCTGTCGGCTCTCGTTTTCTTCCCGCTCCCGCTGTTCTGCCTGATGCTCGCCCACGAGGTGATCGTCGGTGCCTCGAAGCCGCCGGTGCCCGCGAGCAGTCCGGCCTCGCAGGTCTTCTTCAGCGTCCTCGCGATCCTCTTCTTCTCGATCGCGGTCCACTGCATCCGTCATCGGCACCTCTTCCTCGAGATGACGAACCTGCGCGAGCTGCTCGACACGCGGGTCGATCCGACCAGCCGTCCGCCGCGGCGGACGCTCGGCGGCGTTGCCTTTGACAGCTGAAGGAAGAAGTAAGAAGTATGAAGTATGAAAATGTAGAATCTTAATTTCATACTTCATACTTCTTCCTTCATACTTCCTCCTCCATGGCGATCTTCAACCTGTTCCTCGCCTCGGTGATCTTCCCTCTCTTCGGGATCGCCCTTCTCTTTCGCCGGTCCAGGGCGCCGTTCCCCGGCTGGTTCGCGACGTTCTTCTTTGCGACCGGCCTGGTCGGATTCAGCTTCCTGGCTGCGCCGTGGGGATGGTTCGGCCTTCCGCTGCGGTATCTGCTGCTGTTCCTCTACCTCGGTGCGGTGGTCGCGTCGATCCGGAGGCCGATTCCGGCTGAGGTCGTCCCGGACGGGTTCATGCGGACGGCGGCCAAGATGCTGATCGGGATCTTCTTCGGTGGCGTCGCGCTGAGTGCGCTCCAGGCGCGGTCGAAGCCGGCCGAGTCGATCGAGCTGCGCTTCCCTCTCCGGAACGGCTCGTACCTGATCGGGCACGGCGGGAGCACCTCCGCCGCCAACTTCCACTCGATGCATCCGTCGCAGCGTTTCGCTCTCGACATCATGAAGCTGACGGCGTTCGGGACCCGGGCGCGGGGCCTCAGCCCGACCGAGTTGACCCGCTACGCGGTGTTCGGCGCCGCGATCTACAGCCCGTGTAACGGCAAGGTCGCGGCGGCGGTCGACGGGTTTCCGGACAACAACCCGCCGATGCGCGATGAGAAGAACCTCGCGGGGAACCACGTCGCAATCCAGTGCGGCGAGGCGGTCGTCTACATCGCGCACCTTCAGAAGGGGAGCGTGGCGGTCAAGCCCGGCGCACCGGTGACGACGGAGACGCTCCTCGGGCGCGTTGGGAATTCAGGCAACACGACCGAGCCCCACCTCCACGTCCATGCAGAGAAGGGTCGATACACAGGGAAGTTCTCGGGCTTCCCAGGGCTCGCCGCGACCTACGACGGCGCGTGGCCCGTCCGAAACGACATCGTCCGACGCTGAGAGGACTTGAGTGTGAAGTGTGAAGTGTGAAAGCCCACGCGCCCTTTCACACTTCCAACTTCACACTTCACACTTCCGCCCCCGCGCAGCCCGCACTCCCGCGCTAAAATCAGGCCCGCCCCCATGTCCTTCGTCCATCTCCACCTGCACACCGAATACTCCCTCCTCGATGGTGCGACGCGGCCGGAGGCTCTGGCCGAGCGCGTCGCCAAGCTCGGCATGCCCGCCTGTGCCATCACCGACCACGGCAACATGTTCGGAGCGGTCGAGTTCTACAACGCGATGAAGAAGGTCGGCGTAAAGCCGATCATCGGCTGTGAGATGTACGTCGCCTACGGCTCGCGCTTCGACAAGGCGGGGGTCGAGGACGGGCAGGCGGACGCAGGCGCGAACAACCACCTGATCGTCCTCGCGGCGAACGACACCGGCTACAAGAACCTGGTCAAGCTCGTCAGCGCCGGCTACACCGAAGGCTTCTACTACAAGCCGCGCATCGACAAGGAGCTCCTCCGGGCGCACAGCGAGGGGTTGATCGTCCTCTCGTCGTGTCTCAAAGGGGAGGTGTCGCAGAGCCTCGCCAACGGGAACTGGCAGAAGGCGAAGGATGCCGCGCTGGCGTATCGCGAGATCCTCGGGCCGGAGAACTTCTTCCTCGAGATCCAGGACCACGGCATTCCCGACCAGCAGAAGATCGTCCCGATGATGGCGCGTCTCGGCGAAGAGGTCGGCTTGCAGCTCGTCGGGACGAACGACTCGCATTACCTCGACCGGTCGGATGCCTTCGCGCACGAGGTCCTGCTGGCCATCGGGACCGGCAAGACCCTCGGCGACGAGAAGCGGATGAGGTTCTACTCGGACGATTTCTACGTGAAGAGCGCCGACGAGATGCGCGGCGTGTTCAGCGACTATCCGGAGGCTGCGAACAACACGCTGCGGATCGCCGAGCGGATCGACCTCTCACTCGACGTGAAGGGGCACCACCTGCCGAAGTTTCCGGTGCCGGAGCAGTACGACATCGGCTCGTACTTTGCCGAGGTCGCCCGGAAGGGACTCGAGAAGCGGCTCAGCGCGCAGGCGCACCTCTTCGTCGCGAAGGTCAAACGGCACGAAGTCCGCGAGTACTGGGACCGCCTCGAGCGCGAGATCGAGATCATCAAGAACATGGGGTTCCCGGGCTACTTCCTGGTGGTCTGGGACTTCATCCGATACGCGAAGGACCACGGGATCCCGGTCGGTCCGGGCCGCGGATCGGCCGCCGGCTCGGTCGTGGCGTGGGCACTCGAGATCACGAACGTCGACCCGCTCGAGTACGACCTCCTCTTCGAGCGTTTCCTCAATCCCGAGCGCATCTCGATGCCCGACATCGACCTCGACTTCTGCATGAACCGCCGCGGCGAGGTGATCGACTACGTGCGGGGCAAGTACGGGCAGGAGAACGTCGCGCAGATCATCACCTTCGGGACGATGGCGGCGAAGTCGGTCGTACGCGACGTCGGCCGCGTCATGGGCCACCAGTACGGGTTCGTCGACAAGATCTCGAAGATGATCCCGGGCGGGCCGGGCGTCACGCTCAAGGCCGCAAAGGAAGACTCTCCGCAGCTGGCCGACGCGATCAAGAACGACGAGGAAGTCCGGAAGATCATCGAGATCGGCGAACGGCTCGAGGGGTTGTCACGCCATGCCGGCGTACACGCGGCCGGCGTCGTCATCACGCCGGAGCCGGTCACGAACTACGTCCCGCTCTACCGCACGAACCGCGACGAGATCGTGACGCAGTTCGACATGCGCGTGGTCGAAAAGATGGGCCTCGTCAAGATGGACTTCCTCGGCCTGCGGACGCTGACGGTCATCGACGACGCGGTGAAGTCGGCGAAGCTCGTCGACGAAGCCGAGGTCGACATCGACGCGATCCCGCTCGACGACCCGGAGGTCTACCGCCTCTTCCAGGAGGGCCGGACGAAGGGCGTCTTCCAGTTCGAGTCGGGCGGCATGGTCGACCTGCTCCGGAAGGCGAGGCCGACCCAGTTCGAGGACCTCGCCGCGCTCAACGCCCTCTACCGTCCCGGCGCGCTCGATGCCGGAATGGTCGACGAATACGTCAAGCGCAAGAACGGCACGTCGAAGGCGAAGTACCTGGTGCCGGTGATGAAGGACGTGCTCGAGGAGACGTACGGCGTCATCGTCTACCAGGAGCAGGTCATGCAGATTGCCCAGCGTGTGGCCGGGTACACGCTCGGGCAGGCGGACCTCCTCCGCAAGGCGATGGGCAAGAAGGACGCCGTGGTCATGGCCGCCGAGCGCGGCAAGTTCGTCGAAGGAGCCGTCGCGAACGGTTACGACACGAGGAAGGCGAACGAGATCTTCGACTACATCGAGCCGTTCGCCCGGTACGGCTTCAACAAGTCGCACTCGGTGGCGTACGCGCTCGTCGCCTACCAGACCGCCTGGCTGAAGGTGCACTACCCGCGGCACTTCATGGCCGCCCTGATGAGCTCGGAGATGGACCGCACCGACGCGGTCGTGAAATTCATCGGCGAAGCCAAGAGCATGGGGATCGAGGTCCTCCCTCCCGACGTGAACGAGTCGAACATGTTCTTCACCGTCGTTGGCCCGAACATCCGCTTCGGTCTCGGTGCGGTGAAGGGGGTCGGCGAGGGTGCGGTCGAATCGGTCCTCGAGGCGCGGCAGAAGACGGGGCGCTTCACGTCGCTCCTCCAGTTCTGCGAAGAGGTCGACCTCCGCTCCTGCAACAAGAAAGTGCTCGAGGCACTGATCAAGTCGGGATCGTTCGACTTCCACGGCACCTCGCGGAAGGCGCTCTTCGATCAGCTCGAGTCGACCGCAGACTCGGCGCAGCGGACGAAGGACGAGAAGGAGAGAGGGCAGAACTCGCTCTTCTCGCTGTTCGGAAGCGCCCCGGCGCTCGGGTCGAAGACGATGGAAGCACGCCGCGAGCTCGCAGCGAACGCGCCCGAGTGGCCGGAAGACGAGCGACTGCGCTACGAGAAGGAAACGCTCGGCTTCTACATCACCGGCCATCCTCTGAACCGGTTCAACGCCGAACTGAAGCTCTTCGCCAACGCGACGACCGATACGCTCTACAGGCACATCGACGAGGTCGTGAACATCGGCGGCATCGTCTCGCAGATGAAGAAGTCGAAGATCAAGAAAGGCCCGAACGAAGGGAAGATGATGGCGAAGTTCTTCCTCGACGATCAGGCTGGCTCCGTCGAGGTCGTCGTCTTCAGCGAGCTCTATTCGAAGCACCTGCGCTGGCTGGAGAATGGCGTCGCGATCCTGCTCACCGCGGCCGTGAAGGACACGGGCGGACAGCAGGCGGGACGCAGCGCGTCGCTGCAGTCGGCCGAGCAGGCGGCGCAGCAGATCGACGACGAATACGGCGGCCACCCCGAGGGGGGCGCGCGCATTTCCGCCTACGAGATCAGGCTTCCCGACGAGGAAGACGATCGCGATCCGAAGGAGATCGAGCGGGAGAAGTACGGCGACCGGAGCGACAACCTCGGACTTTTCGGATCGCTGGCGCCGTCCGCCGAACCGGAGCCGGAGGACGACGAGGACGCCTTCAACGAGGCGGTGGCCACGATCGCAGTGCCGGAAGCCGAGACGATCTCCGCGGCTCCGCCGACGTTCGCGGCCCACGCGGCTGCGTTCCACGAGTCGCCGGTGACCCCGGAGCTCTCCGCGCTCGACATCGTTCCGCTCGAGGGCATCCGCGACAAACGCGTGCGTGAGATCTCGCTCGAGGTGCCGTACCGCGCAATGAACGACGAGACGGTCCGGAAGATCCGCGAAATCGTCGAGGAACACCTGGGGGAGACGCCGCTGAGCATCACCCTCGTCGAGTTGCCGGCCGACGTGGCCGCCGCCGCGGGGCGCACCGAGCTGCGGCTCAAAGTCGGCCACTTCCGCGTGCAGCCTGGGCCCGAGCTCAGCTCTGCGTTGCTCGCCGTGCACGCGAGCCCGCGGTACGTGTTCTAGGGGGGAATGGGACCCAATAGGACAATAGGACCTATAGGACCAATAGGACCTATA
>JBAQWH010000710.1:0-6150 GCA_049298815.1 Thermoanaerobaculia bacterium
CGCTTACCGCGCACGCATCTGCTCAACTATCATCGAAGCCGCGTCGTCACGGTTCCGCGTCGACGCCCTAATACCAACCTGTGCACGAAACCGGGGCAGCCTCATTTGAAGTTGGTTGCGGGGGCAGGATTTGAACCTGCGACCTTTGGGTTATGAGGCCTGCGAGCAGGCTGACCTGAAACCCGCGAAAACAGCGGGTTTTCAGCGTCCTGAACCCCTCAACCAGTGCGAATCCTGCGGGAATCCTGCGCGCCGGTACCGTTTGGTCGGGTTGGATTCAGTTGGGAAGCCCGTCCGTGTCCCGCCCGCTACCAAGCCTCTCTCCGCGCGCGTACGATGCCGTGGTGATCCTTCGACGACTCAAAGCATGGGTGACGCGTCGCTTCGACCGGCGCCGCCAGGCGATCGGGCGCGTCGTACGCGTGCCGGTTACGGATGCCGTGCCGACGGCGATCGAACCCGGCGAAGCGTTCATTGTGGGTGAGCCGATGAAGTGGCTCATCGTCGGATGTCCCTGCCGGTGCGGCGAGAACCTCTGGCTGAACCTCATGGAGAGCGCCGATCCGCGATGGGCGGTCACGTTCCGAGGAGGGAAGATCGGGGTCCGACCGTCCGTCGACGCGGTCGAATGCGGCAGTCACTTCTGGATTGCCGACGGCGTCATTCGGTGGGTGTGACGGGCGGCCAGAGCTGATCGAGGAACGTCTTCCGATCACCCCGACCCCAGAGCTTCGATTGGCCACAGACGCAGTCGGGGGAAGCGGGCCTGTTCGTGCGAATGACCTTCTCGAGATGAAAGAGCTGGAGATACTCCGAGAAGTACTCGTCGGAGATCGCTCCGGTCAGGCGATTGAGAAACTCCGTGAGCGCCTTCGTGGCCACCGCGGTCGTGAAGGTGATGACCGCCGGATCATGATCCGGCAGCTCCGGCGCATACCCTTCCTTCGCAAGGCTCGTCCGTTCGTCGTCCGTCAGGGTCTCAAGACGGACCGTGTCGGCCGTGATTCGGCCCCGGCAGTACAGGCACGCCGCGCCGGCCGTGAGGATCGTGATGCGGCCGTCGATGCTCTCGATGACGCCGTCCTTGGAACTGATCTTCACGCCGAGATCGAAGACCGGTATGAGGTAATAGAGCGCGAGGCTGTTCAGGATGGCGCGTGGCGCCTCCTTGTCCGTGCAGCCGAAGACGACATCGCATGCGCGAAGCTCCTTCGCCGTCGTCTCGGCCAGGATCGAGGACGGATGCGGGTGAACGTCCGTCCCGAGACCGATGGCCTTCAGGTGATCCGCGAGGATCTCGGCCTTCGGCTCATGCTCCAAGGCAGTCGTCGAGCCGTACACGCGCGTGACGTTCGTCGCTGATAACGCGTCATGATCAAACAGGGAGACTTCTCCGACCCCGAGCCGGGTGAGCTGCTCGGCGACGATCGAGCCGATGCCGCCCGCGCCGACGATACCGATGTGCAGAGTTTTCAGGAGGCGCTGGAGGTCCGGGCCGAATGCGCGGACCTGCCGGTCGAAGAACTGCGGAATCTCGAGGACGTCGGCGTCAGGATGGCGCAGGAACGCGAGCCGTTGCCCGATGATCCGGATCGTGTCGATCCGTTGCCATTCCCCATCGACGAAGACGCGGGCTGTCCATTCCGGCGTGGCGCCGATGACCCCCGATCCGTGGACGCGATCGGAAACCCGCGATTCGAAAAAGTCCATGAGGCCGGGATCTTCACGGTCATCCTGCGGGGAGGGAACGCCGTCGCCGCCCGGGTGCGAATGAACGAAGAGCACCGAACCTCCGCTGGCAGCGGCGTGCTTCGCGATACGGGCGTAGGACTGCGAACGGATCGAGAGGCGGTATCGTTCACGGACGAGGTAGTCGTCGTCCTGAACCGGGACGACTTCGCGAACGAGAAGGCGTACCTCGCCCTCGCTCCGGCTCTCGCCGCAGAGCAGATACGCGGCGCCTTCCAAAGGAGCCGCGGACAGGACGACGTCCCGGAGCGTCGCGTAGTCTTCGCGGCGAATCGTGAGGGTGTACTTCATGCCGCCTTCACCGCCGGGCGGAGCTCGCGCGCGATGATCGCAAGGAAGCTCTCGATGCCGTCGACGCCCGGACGCCAGGGAGTCTCGAGGTGGCGAGAGAAACGCTGCCACTGCTGGCCGGCGTGGGTCTCGAACTGGTTGGCGCGGTCGGGGTAACCGCCGCTCGTGAGGCGGACGGGAGGATCCGCGTAGAACATGTCGAGATTCGCCATCGGATACTGCGCCGGAAGCCGGACCATGATGGTCGTCGTCGCCGGCGTGTACCGTGCCGCGTCGAGTCGGTACTCCGACAGGAGCAGGCATGCGCCTGCTCCGTCGGGCACGAGGGACCACGTGTAACCCTTCTCGTTGAGATACCGCTCGTCGTCTTCGGGGAGCTGCATCACCGTGCTCCCGGGTTCACCTTCGTGGGTGCGCTATAGAAGTGCATGCCGTTCTTCATCTGAATGGTCTCGCTGTCGCCGACAAGGCGGTCTTCTGCCTGACCGGGCACCTCAAGGTACAGGTCCCGATTCGCGGCGATCGGCGGCGTGACGAGTGCGCGGAGTTCCGCGCCCGTCATCGTCTCCGTTGGCGCGAACACCTGCTTCTTGTCGATGATGATCGAGATCTTTCCCTGCTTGTCCTGCTGCGGTTCGTGGTTCGTCATGGGTTCTCCGTTGTTAGGTGATGGGCGGTCTAGTGCTTTTTGTCGGTCGGCGGGTTCGGGTCCGGGCCGTAGCTGTCCTTGTCCCGGATCAGGTTGTCGCGACCGTGGATGACGACCTCGGAGGCGTTGTTCTGTGCAAGCGGCTTTGCGGCGTTGATCGCATCCGCCTGCGTTTCGTGGAGGCTGGAGGCGCGCTGATCCCCTTCTCCGATCACCGCCCAGGCCCCGTTTTTTCGGTGCGTCACATGGATGTTCTTCTTACTCATGGCTGTTCTCCTTGTTCGCGTTGTACGCGTGTACGCTACGTTGCGTACATCGTACCCAAAAAAATTTAGAGGGTCAACTGGTTGCCGGCAGGTTTGTAGAGCTTCGAGACCCGGATACGGGCCACGGCGGGGTTCACGTCGAAGATGTCCGCGAGTGCACGAACGGCAATCTCGTGACGGGCCGGGTCGATCTCCTCCGCCCCGAAGGTCCCCCGCGCGATGAGGAACGGCCCGAGCGCCTCGTGCACGAGCTTTCGCGGCATCAGCAGGGGTCCGATGGCCATGTTCGCCTGGAGCTCCCACCACCGCCCGTCGTATCCGCGGGGCGCGACCTTCTCGTCCCGACAGAGCACCTTCGGACCATCGACGTCCTGGTTGTGTCCGAACAACGTGCTGTTTTCGTCGGGCAGGACGAAGAGGTGGCTGTGCATGAGTCCATGCCCTGCTTCGTGCGCGAGCGTCGTGCTCACGCGCCGTTCCGCGGCCGGCCCGTCGTCGTCGACGAGCGCCTGCGAGACGTGCATCGTCTCCATGCCCTTCGGCCCGTACGTGGAGAACCCCAGGACGCCCGACGGCATCTCCTCGAAGCGCGGGGAGAGGTTGAAGCGCTTCTCGATGAATCGGTCGATGTTCACGCGCTGCGGCGATGCCGGGTAGTACCCGCAGTCGCGGAGTGCGTCTTCGCACATGTGCTCGACGTCCGACTCGGAAAAGTACGGACGCGTGCTCCCGCTCGCTGAGCGCCGGATCTTCATCTACTTCTTCTTCGCTCCCCGATTCGCGATCCTCAGCAGCTCTTCCTGAGGTAGATCCACGATCTTCCGGAAGGCGACGCCGAGTGCGGGGTTCTCGGCGGTCCGACGCTTCATTTCTTCGATCGGCGGGCGGGTGTCGTACTTGCGGAGGTCGGCGAGCGTCGTGTTCAGCGCCCGGGCGATGTGGGTGAGCGCCTCTTCCGACGGGAAGCGGCGACCGAGTTCGATGTCGGAGAGGAATACGGGCGAGAGACCGCCGGCCTGCTTGCCGAGGTCGCGGAGGGACAGGTCGGCCGCGTCGCGGAGCTCTTTGATCCGTTCACCAAGGGATTTCATGCCGTAAGCGTACGACGCGTACAGGGTTGCGTCAAGCCGTCGCTACCGTCAGTTCCGAGGAAGCTCGAGGGGATTGGATCGGAGCCACATCGTCAGCGTCTCGGCTTCCCGCCGCATGCGCCCGAATGCCTTTGTGAACGTCTTGGCGTCCTGCCGGGTGATAACGCCCGTTGGCGCGGCACGAATCGCCTCTTCCATCCGTGCGACCTCCCACGCGATCGTGTCGAGGCGACGCAGGATGAGTGACGTCGTCGCGGGCTTCATTCGGAGCTGCGCTTCCACGGAGAGGATAAGATCGTCGATCGAGTCGGTGTCGTCAGCGTCTCGATCCTTCACCGTCCCCTCCTCGCGCTCACCGCGCGACTGCGGGATGCGGTCTTCCCATTCGTGGCGAATGTAGGGCGGCGCCCAGACTCCCGCTCCATCAACGTGATATGCGCGCGAACCCCGGCCGACAGTTCCGGGTGTTCAACCTCCCAGCGTCCCCCGATGACGATCTCGAGGAACTGATCCGCCATGACTGACGGAAAGTCATCGCCAATCGCGTCCACGAAGCGTCCAACCACGCCGATCGCTCGCTCAAGGGCCGCTCTTCGATCTTCCCGGCCCCGAACATCACTCGTGAGGTTCGAAGCGAGCCAGCCGATCATCTGCGCCGGCGTTATCTGGGTAGAGGTTTCAGTGGGATGCTCGTGGGCGAATGATCCCGCGGCTTCCGTGGTCTGTTCGTTCATCGGTCTCGTCCTTTCGTTGTGTAGATGCTTCGTTTGATCGGGGAGCCTGTTGACCGGCGTTCGAGCGGCTGCACGTACCGATCGAAGGTGAAGCTCGGTGAGTGGTGGCCGGCCCACCGCGCGACGTCGGCGACCGGGAAGAGGGTGACCATGATCGAGCACCACGCGTGGCGCGCGCCGTGAGGTGTGATGTGCTGTGCGGTCACCTTTGCGCGCGCGACGTCCCAGTACCGCTGCGTGAACACGCGCTGATCGATGATGGGAGGCTTCGAGCGGTCCGCACGTCGCGCACGTTCGGACCGGAACATCCAGTCCGTTGGTCGGGGCGCCGGGCGCAGCGTTTTCCGGTACTGCAGCAGGAGTTTCGTGAGCGCGGGATCGAGCGGCACCTTCCGGTTGCCGCGCGCGGTCTTCGTCGGTCCGACGTCCCGCGTCTTCGCGTCGGCGGAACGTTCCACCGTGAGGTAGCCGCGCTTCAGGTCGAGATCGCCCCATTGCAACGCGAGCGCCTCTCCGATGCGCAGCCCGGCGAAGGCGAGCGTCGCGGCGATGCAGCGGTGCTTCAGGTTCGGGATCGCGTGCACGATCTTCATGATCGTTCGTGGTGAGATCTCTTCGGTCACGTCGACCTTTGAGCCGCGCTTCGCCGATGGGATGACCTTGGGGGGGAATGGATCGGTGTCGATGTACTTCTGCCTGCGCGCGTAGGCAAGCACGGCCCGGACGAGGAGCAGGACTTCCCGTTGCGTCTTCGGACTCGGAACCAGGGCGCGGCGCGGGCGGAACGTCCGGGTACGGCCGTGTACCGTGCGTTCGACCGTTTCGGGCGCGCGGAAATCACCTGCGACGAGTCGTTCGATGAACGTCGCGATGGTCCGAGATGTGATGTCGGCGAGCGCCCGGTCGCCGAAGTGCGGCAGGATGTACGTCGTGTATCTGCTCGCCGTCGACCGGAGCGTCGAGGCGCGCTTCCGGTTCGTCGGCGGGTTGTACGACTCGGGAAGAAACGTCTCTTCGTAGAACGTCCGAAACAGCGTGCGTTTCTCGCGCAGCGAGGTCACGGTGCCCCCACCGCGGAGTTCGAGGAGACGTGCGTCGCGTGCGGCGCGCGCGGCATCGACGGTCGCGTGCGTTCCGGCGGACACACGGCGACCCTGGTACGAAACGAATGCTTCGAATCGCCCGGAGACCGTCGCGATGATCCCGGCGTTCTTCGCGCCAGGAACACGCTTGCCCGCCTTGTATGTGCGCCCGCGTGCCATTCCTCGATCCTAGGTGCCGTCCTGCATCGCGCTACGTTTGTCTAGCCTCCGTGGAGCGCGGGCCGGTGCCCGCGCTCCGTTGTGAGAGCCGGGTCTACGCAACGCGCC
>JBAQWH010000711.1:0-2474 GCA_049298815.1 Thermoanaerobaculia bacterium
GGCCTGATCGACGCGACCCTCTCCGGAGACCCGTACCCGATCAAGGCCTGGATCGCCTACGGCCAGAACCTGCTCGAGAGCATCCCGCAGCCGGCGCGGACGATCGAGGCGATGAAGAAGCTCGACCTCATGGTGGTCGTCGACGTCCTTCCCGTCGATCAGATCCAGTACGCGGATCTCGTGCTTCCGGAAGCGACGTACCTCGAGCGCTACGACCCGCCGACGATCGTCGAGTCGGCGAAGCGGCCGTTCGTCGCCCTGCGATCACCCGCGTGCGAGCCGATGTACGAATCGAAGCCCGGCTGGTGGATCACGAAGGAGCTCGCGAAGAGGCTCGACCTCGCCGCGTACTTCCCGTGGAAGACGCCGGAGGAACATCTCGACGCGATCCTCGCGCCGATGGACATCGACCGGATCGGACTGCAGAACTGCGGGACCGTCTCGTTCGACGGCGTGCCGTATCTCGAGGACCGACCGGTCGAGGAGCGGACGTTCGACACCGCGAGCGGAAAGATCGAGCTCTACTCGCACGAGCTGGCGGACCTCGGTGCCGACCCGCTTCCGCGGTTCACCGCCCCCTCCGAGCCTCCGCGCGGTTTCGTGCGACTGATCTACGGCCGCGCGGCCGTGCACTCGTTCGCGAGGACGCAGAACAACGCGATCCTGAGCGGCCTGATGCCGGAGAACGCTGTCTGGCTGAGCCCGACCATCGCGAAGGCGAACGGCCTTGCCGACGGCGACCGTGTCGTCCTGCAGAACCCCGAGGGCGTGAGAAGCGACCCGATCAAGGTGTTCGTGACCCAGGGCATTCGCGACGACTGCGCGTACGTCGTCCACGGGTTCGGTCAGAAGAGCAAGGCGCTCCGCAAGGCCTCGGGCCGCGGGGCTTCCGACAACGGGCTGATGAGCCGGGTGGCGGTCGACCCGCTCACCGGCGGGACCGGCATGCGCGTGAACTTCGTCCGGCCGGTGAAGGCCTAGGAGGCAGCGATGGCCAGATACGCAATCGTCACCGACCTCCGGAAATGTGTCGCCTGCCAGGCGTGCACCGCCTCGTGCAACGCGGAGTGGGACGTGCCGGCCGGATCGGCACGAACGCGCGTGAAGACGGCGATGTCCGGTACGTTTCCCACGCTCACTTCGAGTCCCTATGTCGCGCAGTGCAATCAGTGCGATCACCCGTCCTGCGTCGAGGCCTGCCCGTCGGGCGCCACGTATCAGGACCAGCAAGGCATCATCCGAGTCGACCGCGACGTCTGCATCGGCTGCGCGTTCTGCGTCGACGCCTGTCCCTACGCGGCGCGCTACATCAACGCCGCGACGAAGAAGGTCGACAAGTGCGACTTCTGCGCGACCCGAGTCGCGAGAGGCCAGGAACCCGCCTGCGTGACGACCTGCCCGTCCGGCGCGAAGCACTTCGGCGACCTCGAAGACCGCACCGGCGCCGTTCACAAAATGGTCTTCCACGACGGAGCCCGGCGCAACGAGACGTCGTTGGTCGCCGTCGGCCCCAACGTCTACTACCTCGGCAAGCCCGAACATCTCGACCTCGTGCAGAACAGTTTCCCCCCGCAACCTCCGAAGCTGCTCGCGGCGGGCGAGGCCTGGCGGCGGCTCTTCAAGCCCCTCGTGCTCGGCGTCGTCGGCGTGACCTTCCTCGGCCAGGCGGTCGCGTTCTTCACCCAGCTGCACAAGGGGGAGGAGGATTTCGATGAGTAGCGCAGTGCCGCTCCACCACGTGCCCCTCACACGCGATGAGGCCGAGGTGATGCTCGACCGGCAGATCAAGAAGCATCACGTGGCCGTGATCCTGATCCACTGGTTCAACGCCATCACCTGGATCCTCGAGGTCTCGACCGGCATCGCCCTGATCTCTTCGCCCTACTTCCGGGTGGCACCCGACTGGTACATCGAAATGTTCACCGGCCTGTTCGGCGGCCGCGGCAACCTTCTGCAGTTCCACATCGCCCTCGGCATCACCTGGATGTTCGCGCTGATTCCGTACGGTCTGTTCGGCTTCCGCCACTACCTCCAGGGCGAGATGCTCAACATCACCGACCGGGACGACATCCGCTGGCTGATCGTCCGCACCCTGCAGATCCTCGGAAAGACGAAGGAGCCTCTCCCGCCGCAGGGGATCTACAACGCCGGTCAGAAGGCGTTCTCGATGGTGGTCTGGATGCTGACGCCGGTCGTGATGATCAGCGGCGTGATCATGGCGTTCCAGCTGATCTCGCCCGCCGTCGTCGGATGGGCGATCGTCTTCCACTTCATCTCCGTCGGCTTCATCGTGGCGGGGCTGATCGTCCACGTCTACATGGGGGCGATCTTCCCGGAGGAACGGCCTGCGTTCTTCTCGATGATCACCGGGACCGTCCACGAGCTCTACGCATACAACCATCACTTCAAGTGGTGGCGTGAGGTGAAGCTCGCGCAGGTCGAGTGGGACGCCAGACGGCGCGCGAAGGAAGAGG
>JBAQWH010000712.1:0-1557 GCA_049298815.1 Thermoanaerobaculia bacterium
TGACCGTCGTCGAGGTGGGCGAGGTGTTCGATCAGCTCGCTGAGACCTCGGGCGCGACCGAGAAGAAAGAGCTGCTCGTCGGCCTCTTCCGCGGTGTCGACGCCCAGGGCGCGCGATTCGTCGTGAAGATCCTTCAGAGCGAGCTCCGCATCGGCCTCCAGGAGGGGCTCGTCGAGTCGGCGATCGCCAAAGCGTTCGGCCAGCCGCTCGGTGCGGTCCGCCGCGCGAACATGCTGACCGGCGACATCGGCGCGACCGCCCTCCTCGCCAGGAGCGGCCGGCTCGATCAGGCTCAGATCGCCCTCTTTACCCCGTTCGCCTTCATGCTCGCCCAGCCTGAGGAGGACCCGGCAAAGATCGTCGCGGCGCTCGGGCCCGGCGCCCTCGCGGACGACAAGTACGACGGCATCCGCGCGCAGGTCCACTCGAACGGGACCGAAGTGCGGGTCTACACCCGTACGCTCGACGACGTTACCCAGCGCTTTCCCGAGATCGAGACCGCGGCGCGGACTCTCGGACGCGAGTTCGTCCTCGACGGCGAGATCGTCGCGTTCAACGACCGGATCCTCCCGTTCGCCACGATCCAGAAGCGGCTCGGCCGGCGGAAGGTCTCCGAGACCCTGCTCCGCGACGCCCCGGTCGTCTTTTTCGCATTCGATCTCGTCTATGCCGACGGCGAAGCTCTCTTCGAGCGCCCTCTGCACGAGCGGCTCGCCATCCTGGCCGGCGTGATCGGCACCGGTCCCGCGATTCGCTTGTCGACGCAGAGCCTGGTCCGCGACGCTTCTCACGTCGATGAGCTTTTCGATGCTGCGCGCGCGCGAGCCAACGAAGGGCTCGTGGTGAAGGATCCGAACTCCGTCTACACCCCTGGCAGGCGTGGGAAGGCGTGGCTGAAGTACAAGAAGGCGCTCGCCACGCTCGACTGCGTCGTCACCTACGCGCAGTACGGCAACGGCAAGCGCCGCGACGTCCTGTCCGATCTCACCTTCGCCGTCCGCCGAGGCACCGAGCTCGTCAACATCGGCAAGGCCTACACCGGCCTCACCGATGCGGAGATCGCCTCGACGACCGCGCTGTTCAAGGGCTCGACCATCGAACGGCACGGTCCGGTCCACCGGGTCGAGCCGCAGCTCGTCCTCGAGATCGCGTTCGACCGGATCCAGGAGTCGAAGCGCCACAAGGCCGGTTACGCGCTTCGCTTTCCGCGGATCGTCCGGATCCGCGACGACAAGACCGTCGACGAGATCTCAACCATCGACGAAGTGCGCCGTATCTATCAAGGACAGCTGAAACGCGAGCAGGGCAACGAACCTGCACAGGAGTGACGACATGCCTCTTCAGAGATCGAGACGACACCAGATGATCGCCGGCGTTTGCGGCGGGCTCGCCGACTGGCTCGGCTGGAGCCCGACGCTCGTGCGGATCCTCTACGTCATCATTTCCATCGCGTCGGCCGCTTTCCCGGGCCTCCTCGCCTACTTCATCCTCTGGATCCTGATGCCGAAGGCACCCGAATAAGAAGTTAGAAGTGTGAAGTGTGAAGTGTGAAAGGAG
>JBAQWH010000713.1:0-2801 GCA_049298815.1 Thermoanaerobaculia bacterium
GTCCCTGAGTTCCTCGGGGAGGGCCTCGGGGGGGCGCACTCCCGGCTCGAAGGAGACTTCCCCGAGGAACCCCGAGGAACCCGAGGAACCCCGAGGAACCCGAGGAACCCGTAGTCCCCCCGAGGAACCCGAGGAACCCGTAGTCCCCCCGAGGGACGCAGGGACCGAGGGACCGAGGAACCGGGCGGGCGGGGGCGCGGGATTGTTTTCCGCCGCCCCCGCTGTTATGGTGCGCTGTCTCACAAAGCGAGACGTGTATTCGTATTGGCCTCAAACCATCAAGGAGACAGGATTTTGCCGACCGTGAAGCAGGAAATCGTCAACCAGTATCGGGTCCACGACACCGATACCGGATCGCCAGAAGTGCAGATCGCACTCCTCTCGAACCGAATTACGTATCTCACCGAGCACTTCAAGACCCATGCGAAGGACCACCACAGCCGCCGAGGGCTGCTGAAGCTGGTCGGTCGCCGTCGCCGCCTTCTGGACTACCTCAAGAAGACCGACGTGGATCGCTACCGCACGATCATCGAGAAGCTCGGCATTCGCAAGTAGAGAGCTACGATTTCGCAGGGCCGGCGACTCGCCGGCCCTGCCTGTTTTCGGGCTCATCCCCTGCAAGCATTTTCCTTCCCGGCCGGATCCCATCATTCGGCCATCCTCAGAGAGCGGTTACATCAACGATGCGCGGCGATGAGTGGCCCCGCGTCACCGAAGGAAATCAATGAGCTTCAAGAGAGAAATGGAGATCGGCGGCAAGAGCCTGTCGATCGAGACCGGTGCGCTGGCCAAGCAGGCCCATGGCGCCTGCGTCATCCGCTACGGCGACACGGTCGTGCTCGCCACGGCCTGCTACAAGGAAGGCAACGTCCTCGGCGACTTCATGCCGCTGACGGTCGACTACAAGGAGTACACCTACGCCGGCGGCAGGATCCCGGGCGGCTTCTTCAAGCGTGAAGGGCGTCCGACCGAGAAAGAGATCCTGACCTCACGCCTGATCGACCGGCCGCTCCGGCCGTCGTTCCAGAAGGGCTACCGGCAGGAGACGCAGGTCATCGCGCTCGTGCTGTCGGCTGACGGCGAGAACGACCCGGACGTGATGGCGATCAACGCGGCGTCGACGGCGCTCGTGATCTCCGAGATCCCGTTCCACAACGCGATCGGCGCGGTCCGCGTCGGCTACATCGACGGGCAGATCGTCATGAACCCGACGAACTCGCAGCGTGACCTCTCGGACCTCGATCTGATCGTCGCGGGCACCGAGTCGGCGATCGTCATGGTCGAGGCTGGCGCCCGCGAAGTCGACGAGAGCGTCGTCCTCGACGCCTTCGACGCCGCGCACGCCGAGATCCGCCGGATCTGCGCGATGCAGAACCAGCTCCGCGGCGACGTCGGCAAGGAGAAGCTGACGGTCGACTACAAGCCGAAGTTCGGCGACGAACTCCTGGCCGAGCTGATGGGCCAGCACGGCGAAGCGCTCAAGCAGGCGATGCTCACGAGCGGCAAGCACCAGCGCTACGCGGCGATCAAGGCGGTCAAGCAGCAGCTCGTCGACGCCGTTCCGGCCGAAGACACCGAGCGCCTCTCTGCGGTCACCGCAGCGTTCGGCGAGATGGAAGTGCAGGTCTTCCGCAACCTCATGCTGAACGACAGCACCCGCGTCGACGGCCGCCGGTTCGACGAGATCCGCAACATCTCGATCGACACGGGCGTGCTTCCGCGAACGCACGGGTCCGCCGTCTTCACCCGCGGCGAGACGCAGGCGCTCGTCACGGTCACCCTCGGAACTCCCCAGGAAGCGCAGAAGATCGAAGACTTCGAAGGCGAGACCTTCCAGCGCTTCATGCTGCACTACAACTTCCCGCCGTTTTCGGTCGGTGAAGTGAAGTTCATGCGCGGCCCCGCGCGCCGCGAGATCGGTCACGGCAACCTCGCGCGCCGCGCGCTCGCACCGCTCCTCCCGCCGGAAGACCAGTTCGCCTACACGATCCGCATCGTCTCGGACATCCTCGAGTCGAACGGCTCGTCGTCGATGGCGTCGGTCTGCGGCGGCTCGCTCGCGATGATGCAGGCAGGCGTCCCGCTCAAGGCGCACGTCGCCGGCGTTGCGATGGGCATGGTCTCGAGCGACGACAACTCGAAGCACGCGATCCTCACCGACATCGCCGGCATGGAAGACCACGAAGGTGACATGGACTTCAAGGTCGCCGGCAGCCGTAGCGGCATCACCGCGCTGCAGATGGACATCAAAGTCGCCGGTCTGTCGCGCGAGGTGATGTCGCAGGCACTCGCCCAGGCGAAGGCCGGCCGGATGTACATCCTCGACAAGATGGAAGCGGCGATCTCGACGCCGTCCGCCGAGCTCTCCGAGTTCGCGCCGCGCCTCTACACGATCATGGTCCCGAAGGATCGGATCCGCGACGTCATCGGCTCGGGCGGCAAGACGATCCGCTGGATCGTCGAGGAGACCGGCACGAAGATCGACGTCGATGACGACGGCAAGGTGACGATCGCGTCGACCGATGTGAAGTCGGCCGAGCGGGCGATCGACATCATCAAGGGGCTTACCGCCTCGCCGGACATTGGCGCGAACTACAAAGGAACCGTCAAGCGCATCGAGCCGTACGGAGCCTTCGTCGAGATCCTCCCGGGTCAGGACGGACTGCTGCACATCTCGGAGATGGCTCACACCCGCGTCGGCCAGGTCACCGATCTCTTCCAGCTCGGCGACGAGGTCGAGGTGCAGGTGGTGGCGATCGAGCCCGACAGCGGCAAGATCCGCCTGTCGCGCAAGCCGCTCC
>JBAQWH010000714.1:0-2979 GCA_049298815.1 Thermoanaerobaculia bacterium
GCGTCACTCCGTGGCCCGCAGCGGGAAGGCCGACGAGGACGGCTCCGATGACCTCGTCCCTCGTCGCGCCGCTCATCTTCGCGGCCTGGACGTGGAACGGGATGCCGTTCTCGAGACGCAGGGCGGAGAGGACCGCCAGATAGGCCAGGGCGGCGGTCTTCGGGTCGAGCGCGCTCGCTGCGCCCAGCCCCTGCACCATGCCGCTCCAGGCGCGAGCGTGCTGCGGTGCTTCTCTGAGGAAGGTCTGGAAGGCGGTGCTGATCTGGGTTGCCGGGTCGGTCATGACGGACTCCGTTCGCGCGATTCAAAGCGCGACTCACGCTACACCAAAGGACGGAGCGATGTGAGCCGTGCGTCCGGCGTTTACACTACGTCGCGTGAATCATGGACTTGCAGTCCGGCTGGAGAAGTGGGCGATCTGGATCGTCGTGATCGCGGTCATCTTCCTTTTGCGCCATCTCTTTCCGATTTTCTTTCTCACCTTCGTACTGGCGTACATCGGCAACACGGCGGTCAACGCGCTCACGTCGCGATGGCGGCTGAGGAAGTTGAACGTGGTGCTGGTCTGGGCCGCGTTTCTGGGGATTCTTGCCGGAGTCATCCTGCTCGTCGTTCCGAGGATGTTGAACGAGACGCGCGCCCTCGCGAGGCAGTACATCGCGACGGAGGCGGCACGGGAAGAGGGAACGGAGACGTTCCTCCAGCGGGAGGCGCGCGAGGCCGTAGACCTCGTTGTCGCCGGAGTCGCGGGCCAGGAGACCTCGCGCGAATTCAAGGAGTCCGACGCCTATGCGACGATCGTGCGCCGGCTCGACACGACCCTCGTGACAGGCAGCCGGCGCGTGATGGCGGAGATCACGGAGTTCGCGAATGCGGCGATCGTCTTCGCGCTGCACTTCATCCTCTCGATCATCCTGTCCTTCGTGCTGATCTGGGACCTGCCGCGCACGAAGGAGAAGCTCAGGGGCTACTCGGAGGGGCGGACCGCGGAGGTTTACCGTGAAGTCGCGCCGGGAGCGCTCGCGTTCGGGACGATGCTCGGCCGGGCGTTCGAGGCCCAGAGTGTCGTCGCGTTCGTCAACGCCGCGCTCTCGGTCCTCGTCTTCCTCCTCCTCGGGCTTCCGTCGATCGCTCTCCTCGCGATGATCGTCTTCGTCTGCTCCTACATCCCGATCCTCGGCATGATTCTGTCGACCCTGCCCGCCGCATTCCTCGCGCTCAAAGTCGGCGGCGTCACGCACGTCCTCTGGCTCATCGTCGGCATCCTGATCATCCACGCCGTCGAGGCGTACATGCTCAATCCGCTGATCTACGGCCGGCATCTCAAGCTGCACCCGGTGGCCGTGCTTCTGATCCTCATGGTGGCCGAGCACCTCTTCGGCGTCTGGGGACTGCTGCTGGGTGTGCCGGTCGCCGCGTTCGTCGTCAAGTACCTGATCGATGGCGATCGGCCGCCGGCGACTCCGGAGATCGCGGCCGGCTGAGCGACCATGAGCTCGCGGCAATGCAGCGCTCGGAGGCGAGCGCAAGAGTGCCGCCCGGGGTCTGTGGCCGCCTGAACCTCGCGCCTGGCGATGAGCCGCGGAGCGGCGAAAGAGGTCTTCTTCCGCCGCTCCGCGGCTTGAAAATCGCGAGCTGGAAGACGTTCGCAGCCCGGCCCCGGCGACTCAGTGCCACACGATCATCCGGTCATCCGATTCGACCGTGCGGCCCGCTCGGTCGGTCGCGCGCACCCGCACGCTGGTCTGTTTCGGAATGCCCTTGGGACGCTTTGGCAGGACGAGCTCGAAAGCGGGAGCCGGATCGTTGCGGTACCACGGACGAGCAGCCGTCATCTCCACTGAGGCGTGGCGCTGCGCCTGAAGCCGCAAACGTCCCCCGTGGATGAGCACCTCGACCGACCGGATCCCGTGAGGAGAAAACGCGAAGCCGGACACGCCGAGGCGCCGATGCATCTCCTCGCCGAAACGCGGCGACTCGAGGTGAAGGATCGGGAGTTCGCTGTAGACGCTCAGCCCTATGGCGAAACGCTCCCACTTCTGCTCATCGCTGAAACCGGCAGCATCGTGAGTGGTCGAGCGGAGGCGATTCCAGGCGGCGGACGCTTTCGCACCGGGAAACAGATAGTCGTCCGTCGCCTCGGTCAGAGCGAACACGTAGTCGCCGTGCGGGCCGCGGTCGAAACGCCGGACGAGCGCGAGCCGGCCGTCGGCGACCTCTCTCCGGATCCACTCGACGACGGGCTGGGTCTGGCTTCCGAGAAGATCGGCGTGGACGATCAACAGACGCGTGTCCTGCCTGTGCAGCAGGTGCAGGAACTCGTCGCTGAACTCGTTGCGCGCGCTGAGGACGTTCAGCCGCTCGTCCCAGGGCGGCGAGAACCCCGAAGTCCCGTTCACGAGCGGCACGCGATGGCGCGCGAGACCGAGGAGATACGAGTACGGGATTCCCTCGCCCGCCATCGGCAGTTCGAAGATCGGGCCGCGAACCCGCGCCTTCTCGAGCCACTCGTAGACCGGGACCGGGTCGGTCGCGACGTGCGTCCAGAGAATGCGCGGGACGGTGTCGGCGACCGTCGCGAGTGCGAGCACCACAAAAAGCGCAGGACGCTGGCAGCCCCGCCTTCGGGCGAGCAGGAGATCCGCCCCTCTCGCCGCGAGCACCGCCAGTCCGACGAAGACGATGATCGCCCAGCGTGCCGGTACCCGCATCGCGCGGAAGGGCTCGAAGAACGCGTAGAAGAAGCCATAGAGGAACGAGTTGCTCCCGAGCGATCCGAGGAATGCGGTTGCAATCCAGAGCAGGGCGAGCGCAGGGACCGGCCAGAAGCGGGACCTCACGATCGCGGTCCGGAGCGACCTCGCCTCGCCGGGGGACAAGAGGTCCGGAAGCCTCACCCACCACCGGACGGTCACCGTGAGGATGGCGAGGGCGAGCACGGCGGACGCACGCTCGACGCGGAGCAGCACCACCCCGCCG
>JBAQWH010000715.1:0-1996 GCA_049298815.1 Thermoanaerobaculia bacterium
CGGACGCCCGCTCTGCCGAGTGTCACCGCTCAGTGCGTATGCGAGTGGCCGTGATGATCGTGGTCGTGATCGTGGTCGTGATCGTGGTCGTCCACGCCGTGGGTGTGGCCTTCGAGGCCGGACTCCACCTGCGCAACGACGTGGCGGGCGAGCTCGCGGAACGCCTTCGCCGCGGGTGAATCCGGCTCGGAGGCGACGATCGGCTCGCCGCTATCGCCGCCTACGACGACGCGCGGGTCGAGCGGCACTTCGCCGAGGAACGGAACGCCGAGGAGCTCGGCCGTGCGCTTGCCTCCGCCGTGTCCGAAGATCTCTTCCCTCTCGCCGCAGTGGCGGCAGATGTAGTAGCTCATGTTCTCGATGATGCCGAGGACCGGCACGTTGACCTTGCGGAACATCGCGAGGCCCTTGCGTGCGTCGATGAGCGCGACGTCCTGCGGTGTGGTGACGACGACGGCGCCGGTGAGCGCGGCCTTCTGCGTGATGGTCAGCTGCGCGTCGCCGGTGCCGGGAGGGAGGTCGATGATCATGAAGTCGAGCGTCCCCCACTTCACGTCGGTCATGAACTGGTCGAGCGCCTTCATCACCATCGGCCCGCGCCAGATGACCGGCGTATCGGTATCGGTGATGAGGCCGAGCGACATCGTCTTCACGCCATGCCGCTCCATCGGGAGGATCTTCTCGTCCGCCTCGTCGATCTGTGGACGTCCCTGGATCCCGAGCATCATCTGCTGGGAAGGGCCGTAGATGTCGGCGTCGAGGAGTCCGACGGTGTAGCCGAGCTCCCGGAGTGCGAGCGCGAGATTGGTCGAGACGGTCGACTTGCCGACGCCGCCCTTGCCCGAGGCCACCGCGATGCGATACCGCACGGACTCGAGCGCCAGCGACTCCGGCTGCTGGCCGGTCGCGGTTCCCGGACGCGGGCCCACCCGCATCGCGATGTGGACGTCGGAGACCCCGTCGATCGCCCGGACCGCGGCGTCGGCTTCCTTCGCGATCTGATCGCCGACTTTCGGGTTCTCCGTCTGGAACTGAATCGCGAACGAGACGTTACCGCCGTCGACGATGACGTCGTGGATGAACCCGAACGAAACGATGTCGCGCGAGAGGCCGGGAAACTTGACCTTCTTCAGCGCCTCAAGAACCTGCTCCTGGGTGGGCATTCGCTCTCTCCTGTTTGAATTGCTCGAACGAGGCTGCGATCAGAGGGATCGCCTCGCCGGAGGACCCGACGAGTTTCACCATGTCGAGGTCGGGAGGGCTGACCAGTCCCCGCTCGATCATCGTCGCGCGGATCCAGTCGATCAGACCGGGCCACATTGTACCCACCAGGATGAGCGGATGCTGCGTCATGTGCTTGACCTGTAACAGCTGCCACACCATGAAGAGCTCGAGCGCCGTGCCGATGCCTCCGGGCATGACGATGAATGCTGACGACAGCCGGACGAAGTGATGGAGCCGCGAGAAGAACGTCCGGTGCCTGAACACCTTGTCGACGAAGGGATTCGCGGTCTCCTCGGTCGGCAGATGGATCGCGAGGCCGAACGACCGCGAGCGGCTGCCGACCTGCCCCTCGATCGCCCCCTCATTCGCCGCTTCCATCAGTCCCGGACCACCGCCCGTCACGATGTCGACGCCCATCGCCGCGAGCTCTTTGCTCAGCGTCTTGACCTCTTCGTAGATCGGGTCACCCCGACGAATCCGCGAGCTGCCGAAGATCGAGACCCGGTAATGCTCCACGCGCTCCGGCTGAATCTGGTCGAGATCGTTGATCGTCTCCCACAGCTGGTAGATCGCCTTGTCGAGGATGTGCGTCGGATCGACACGAGGCCCCCGCTTCGCCGCCTGCGCCTTCCGCAGGGTCTCCAGCTCAGGCGTCGTGGTCCGCTTGGTGTGTTCGCTCATGAGCAAAGCTCACGAGCGAGAGAGGTGCCAGAGAGGGGGCGAGGGGACCAATAGGACCAATAGGACCAATAGGACCTATGGGACCCCGCCC
>JBAQWH010000716.1:0-9716 GCA_049298815.1 Thermoanaerobaculia bacterium
CGGCGACGTTCCACCATGCCGGAGGATCGACTCGAGGAAGTATCCGAACGCGCTCGCGCAGTAGATCGGGCTGTAGCAGGGATAGTCACTGAAGATCATCCGACCGCCATCGGCCGTCCGCTCGAAGCGCACCTTGCCGAACTTCTGATACTGGTCGTGGAAGCGGGCGTTGCTCTCGAGGAACGCGACCAGTTCCTCGGTGTCGAGCGACCTGTAGATCCTGCCGATACCGAGGGCGGCCGACGCGGCTCCCATCATCACGAGCACATTCGGCATCTTCGGCGACATCTCGTCGTGGATCGCCCGGTCGAGCTCCACGATCGAGCTGAACTCGTACCAGCTCGAAGCGAGCGGCGTCCTCAGGTTGCCCGCGGTCCTGGGCGACACGCGCGCCGCGACCGCATCGACCGCGGCCGGCCCTCCCGTGTCCGTGAGGAACTGCTTGCGACCTCCGAACATCACGCCCTTCACGGCGCAGACGGCCGGGTTGGGACCCACGAGGACCTCGGCGCCGTCGAGCCGCGGCAGGACGCCTGCTGCCTTCTCCTGCATGAGTAAGAGCATGGATGATTGTAGTGTCGGAGCAGCCCCGAATCTCCGCGGAATCGATGCGATCGCGGGCACGCGCTCCAGCCCGCGATCGGCAGCCGCACCTTTGGCCGTCTAGAATTCGATCGAGAAAACGCGCATGCCCGAACTGCCGGACGTCACGGTGTATGTCGAAGCGATCGACAAGCGGACTCGCGGGGAGTCGCTTCGCAGATTGCGTCTCGGGAGTCCGTTCGTGCTGCGAACCGTCGATCCAGCTCCCACAGAGCTCGCCGGGAAGCCGGTGCGCCGCGTCTTCCGGATCGGAAAGCGGATCGTTCTGGAGCTCGACGGCGAGCTGTTCCTCGCGATCCACCTCATGATCGCCGGACGCTTCCGGTGGCTGGCTCCCGGAGCGAAGATCCCGGGAAAGATCGGCCTCGCGGCGCTCGACTTCGACACCGGGAGCCTCGTGCTCACCGAGGCGGGATCGAAGCGCCGGGCATCCCTCCACATCGTGCGGGGTGAGGCGGCGGTGCGGGAGATGGACCGTGGAGGGATCGAGCCGCTCGACGTCCCCTTCGATGCGTTCCGCGCGGCGCTGACGGGCGAGAGGCACACCCTCAAGCGCTCGCTCACCGACCCTCGCCTCTTCAGCGGCATCGGCAACGCGTACTCCGACGAGATCCTTCACCGGGCCCGCCTCTCGCCCGTTCAGCTCACGACGAACCTCGACGAGGAGGAGCTTCATCGACTCTTCGAGGCGACCCGAACCACGCTCGAGGAATGGACCGCACGGCTGCGCGAAGAGACCGGCTCGCGCTTCCCCGAGAAGGTCACGGCCTTTCGTCCGGAGATGGCGGTGCACGGTCGGTTCGGACAGCCGTGTCCCGTGTGCGGGACGGCGGTGCAGCGGATCGTCTACAGCGAGAACGAGACGAACTACTGCGCGCGTTGCCAGACGGGAGGAAAGCTGCTCGCCGACCGGGCGCTTTCGCGTCTCCTGCACGACGACTGGCCCAGGTCGATCGACGACCTGACCTAAATCTGCGCCTCGAGGATCGGCAGCAGGAACCGATAGATCCGCACACGGATTCGCTTGCCGAGCGGCACGCCCGGATACGCCGGGTCGTCGGGCGGCGAACCGTCGGGACCGATCCGCCACGAGCTCTCGATGTGCGACCGGATCGACGCCAACAGCGCGGCCGCGGCAGCCTCGTCTTCCGTGACGCACATGACCTCGGTGTTCAGGTTCTGCGATCGCGGATCGACGTTGTACGAACCGATCAGCGCGATCCGGCCGTCGACCACCATGCTCTTCGCGTGCAGCGAGTCGGGTCCCTTGTACTCGTGCAACGCGATCCCTGCCCTCGCAAGCCGCTCCCTGTACTTCAGGTATCCCGCCTGCGGAAGCGAGCCGTCGGTCGAAAGGAGCGAGTTGGTCAGGATCGTGATCGCCACACCTTCCGCCGCCTTCTGCCGCAGGATTTCCAGCAGCGCTTCGGTCGGCACCAGGTACGGCGACTCGATGACGACGCTCGACCTGGCCCGCTCGAGGATGGCCGCGAGTCCGATCGCCACGCGCGGTCCCTTCATCGCGACCGGGTCGTGCAGAAAGCGGACGGAGTCGACCTGCTTCTCTCCCTCGGACCAGTCGTATCGCGTGTTGAGCACGAGGAACCCGTCCTGCGCGAGCCCTTTCAGGACGTTGTCGAGCACCAGCGAGGCCTTCCGTTTCTCCGCGGCGCTTACACGAACCTTCAGGGCCGCGACGTGGCGGCTCGACCAGACCCGGTCGAAGTGCGCGACCGCCTCGACCGCGGATGAGCCGTCGACGTAGACATCACGGTCGACGAACTGCCTCCCCGGCGAAATGCCGAAGTACGACTCCGCCAGGTTCCGGCCTCCCGCGATGTACCTCTCCGCGTCGACGACGACGACCTTCTCGTGCATTCGCCGGAACAGCCAGCTCGGATGCCTGAGGGTGAACGGGTGGTAGACGCGCACCTCGACCCCTTCGTCGCGGAGATGGGCGAGCACCCCTTTCGGGATCCGATGGAAATTCGCGTCGACGACGAGCCGGACGCTCCCGACTCCGCAGCGCCGCGCCTCGCGAAGCAGTGCGAGGGCCGCCAGCGTGATCCGGTCGTTCCGAGCGAGAAAGTAGAGCGCGTGCACCTCTCGCTGGGCGTTCTGAATGATGTCGACCCGCGCCTGCATCGCCTCGCGATCGTCGTCCAGCACCCGAAACACGTCGCCTGCCGCGGGGAGCGCCAGGGCAACGAGCAACAGCACCGGCAGTACGGCTGTTCTCGAGCGGTTCACGATCGTGTGCTCCCGCGGCAGGTGCGAACCGCGTCCTTGCAGTCTGCCACAGAGTCGTCGGCGTAACCGCACGATGTCTGCATTGTTTACGGCTCACTGCGCGGGCGTGTCCGCTGCTGCACGAGCACGGTCGGCGGCAGGTCTACCGTGGTTCATTCACTGTCGTCGACGACCGTCCGGCCCACGGTCCAAGTCCCGTCCGATTGCCGATGACGGAGGGCTTCGCGTCGCGGAAATCCGCGCGCAGAGCGGAGGCGATCATGTCGACGACGAACCCGGTCTTCGCGCTGGTCCGTGCGCACTCCATGTTCCGCGGCCTTCTCCTGCTGCTCCTTGCGGTCTGTGTGGCTCAGCCCGCGGTGGGCCAGGTCGTCGCGACGAGCTCCATCGCAAGCGGCAACTGGAACTCGCCGGCAACCTGGCCGGCAGGTGAAATCCCGACCGCCCTCTACGACGTCACGATCAACCCGGGTCACATCGTCGAGGTCCCGACCGGCTACACGGCCAATGCGAAGACGGTCACGATCTCGTCGGACTCCTTGATGACCACACGCTTGTCGGTCGCTGCCGGAGGAACCCTGGCCGTGACCGAGACGCTCACCGTGAATGCTCAGGAGGGCGCAAGCGACGGAGGGCTGATCAGCGGCGGCACCGTCACGATCGGGATCCTTCACATGACCGGGTCGGTGGCAGGCCCCTGCTCGCGCCTCGAGGTCTCGGGCGGAGACGTGCATCTCGCGTCGACGCCTTTCTTCACCGGCAACCCATCGGCGGTCTGCGTGTCGCTGTCCGGCGGAGCGTTGCTCCTGCTCGACATGAATCTCCCCCTCGGGGCAACGTTGAACGCGGCGGCCGGATCGACTGTCGTGTTCACCGGCGCCTTTCCGCCTCAGCGGATCGAAGGCGCCTACAACTTTTCGAACCTCACGCTCGCGGGAGGAGCCGAGGTCATCGCGGCAGATTCAATCAACATCGCCAACACGCTCTCGCTCGGTGCCCTGTTGCGGACCGAAGGATTCCCGACGACCGTCTCGCTCGCGGGAACCGGGGCGATCGTGGACGAGGGCGGCGTCATCGTCGGCCGCCTCGCCCGCACCTTCGCCTCGCTGGCCCCTCTCGCGTTCCCGGTCGGGACCGACCTTTCGTCGAGGATGCTCGTGACGATCCTGCCAACGGCGGGAACTCCCCCGTTCGTCGCCAACGTCACGGCCGTGACGGGAGCACATCCCTCTTCGTTTTCTCCGTCGCGCTCCATGCAGGGGCACTGGTTGATCGACCAGATCGGCTCGTTCGTCGCGGACTATTCGTTCAGTTGTTCGGGGCCCGTCATGGACGGCGACCCGTCCTCATACGTCATCGGCAGCTGGAACGGCACCACCTGGTCGACGCGCGGTGCCGCTCCGTTCGGCAACGGCACCACGACCGGCGTCGGGGCCTCGGCAGGATGGGGAATCGGTGAGCCCGCCTCCTTCACCTGCGGTCCCCCGAAGATCTTCCCGGCGGACAACGACGTCTGCCCCGGAACGACCGGTCACCTCGCGTATGCCGAGGGAGAACCGGGCGCGACCTGGTCGTGGACCATCACTGGCGGAACGATCACGGCGGGCGCCGTGACGAACTCGATCACTTACTCGGTCGACCCCGGTGCGACCGAGGTCGTGCTCACAGCCACGACGAGCGGCACCTGCGGCTCGCTCTCGAGCTCGACCCTCGTCGCCACCCCGGTGACGATCTGGATCGGCGAGCCCCTTCCCGGCACCTGCGCCTTGTTCACCGGCCGCGAGTACATGGCCCAGGTCCTCTTCTTCGGGGGCGCCATGGCCCGTCCCGGCCCGGGGCCTTCCCTCGTTTCGAATGCGGGTGGCACGGGCGCCTGGTCGATCACCGGAGGGACGATCACCGGCAATCCCGGCCCGAACCTGGTCAACTTCGTCCCCGACGGCTCGGGGACGGTCACACTGACGTTCACTCTCTCGGGCGGCCTTTGCGCTCCGACTCTGGTGGGGACGAAATCCTGGACCGCCGTCCCGCCGCCGACGATCACCGCACCGCACGCCGTCTGCCCCGGAACGACCGGCCACACGGCCAGCGTACCGGCCATCGACGGAGCCACCTACACGTGGACCATCGGCGGCGGCGCCATCACGGCAGGGCATGGAACGAACACCATCACCTTCAATCCCACGATGCCTGCCGGCCAGGTGAACCTCTGGCTGACGATCGACACCTGGGTCGGCGACAGCCTCCCGATCGATGCGAACGTCGTCATCGGCGAGGACGCGACGATCACCGCTTCCGCCATGATCTGCCGCAACAGCTCAGGGCAGATTGCTTCGGTTCCGTACAAGGCCGGCCTCACCTACACCTGGTCGATCTCAGGAGGGACGATCACCGGACCGGCGAACACCAACAGCATCACCTTCTCGATTGGTGACACCCCGGACGTCACTCTCTGGGTCGACGTGTCCGGAGGCTGCGGCAGCCCGGTGTCCAATAGCTTCTGGATCGAGACGACACCCAACACCCTCATCCAGAGCACCGCAACGATCGTCTGCCCGGGCGCCACCGGACTGATGGCGGACGTGCCAGCGCAGGCCGGTGCAACTTACGCCTGGACGATCACGGGGGGGACGATCACCGCCGGCGCCATCACCCCCACGATCACCTACTCGGTCGATGCGGGAGCACCCAACGTCATCCTCGGCGTCACCGTCACGACCGGGACCTGCGGCGCCGGAACCGGGACCCGCCTCCTCCCGACTCCCGCCACCGTCTTCATCGGCGGCGTCGATCCGGCGGGCTTCTGCCAGCTCTATGCGAATCAGCTCTTCACGGCGTCGGTTCCATCGTCCGTCAGCGCGACGTACTCCTGGAGCATCACCGGTGGCGCGATCGTCGGCAGCAACACGCTGCGGGAGATTCAGTTCACCGCCGGTCCGACCGGAAGCGTAGTCCTCACCGTCAACGTCACCGGATCGGAGTGCGGAAACCTCACCGGAACGAGGACGCTCGACATCGTCAGCCCGCCGGTGATCACGGCGCCCGGCAGCGTCTGTCCCGGCTCGACCGGACACGTGGCATCCGTTCCCGCGGTGATAGGAGCGACGTATTCGTGGAGCGTCTCCGGAGGCACGATCCTCGCCGGGCAGGGAACGAACAGCATCACCTTCGAGCCGACAATCGCGAGCGGCGCCATCGGCATCAACCTCGACATGATGACTCCGTGCGGCGGCCAGGCCGGCCCGTCGCGACAGGTCTATGTCGGCGCCGACGCAACGATCACATCTTCCACCGCGTTCTGCCGTGCCGCAACGGGGCTCACCGCCACTGTGCCCTACCAGGCCGGGCTGACGTACGCGTGGAGCATCACCGGCGGCACGATCACCAGCGGCGCGGGCACCAACTCGATCACGTTCAACGCCGGAGTAGTCCCGCAGGTCTGGCTCGGCGTCGACATCACGGGCGGCTGCGCGCCGACCCACGGCTGGCTCACGATCGACACCGGACCGCACACCGCGATCTCCTACTCGAACGAGGGCCTCTGCCCCGGCTCGAGCGGACATCAGGCCTGGGTGGCCGCCGATCCGGGCACGACCCACACCTGGACGATCACCAACGGCACCATCACCGGCGGCCAGGGGACGAATGCGATCACCTACTCGATCGATCCCGCGGTCTCATCCGTCGTCCTGGGAGTCAGCTCGACGTCCGGCACCTGTGGCCTCGCGACCAACACCATCACCGTGCCGCTCGCCGGGAGGATCTACTTCACTGACCCGGCCCAGACGACCTGCACCCTCCTCCCCAACACGCAGTACACGACCCACACCGCGTGGGATCCCACCGCCTCGTACGCCTGGACCATCACCGGTGGGACCATCGACGGCAGCAGCACCCTGAGCTACGTCACCTTCACGACCGGTGCGAGCGGAGACGTGGTCATCAGCCTGCAGGTGACCGGCACCTCGTGTCCGCAGTCGAACTTCGTCACGATTCCGATCACGCCATCGCCGATCGTCACCGCCCCGGCCTCCGCCTGTGCTGGCGCCGCCGGGCTCACCGCCACCGTGACGCCGGTCAGCGGAGCCACGTACGAATGGACCGTCACTGGAGGAACGCTCACCGGTGGCCAGGGGACCGCTGGGATCTCGTTCACCGCGGGAGCCGGCCCGTCGGTCGCACTCTCCGTCCAGATCATCCTGACGTGCGGCGGCGAAGTCGTCGTCGAGGCAGCGGTGACGGTCGGCGCCGACCTGACGATCACCTTCCCATCGCAGGTCTGCATCAACTCGGGACCTCACGCGGCGAGCGTCCCGTTCCAGAGCGGTGCGACCTACACCTGGGCGATCTACGACGGCACCCTCGTGAGCGGTCAGGGGACGAACGCGATCACCTTCAACGCCGGCTCCGCACCGTGGGTCAGCCTCGAGGTCACCGTCACGAACGCGTGCGGCACGTTCACGCAATCGTACGGAGTCGTGACGAGTCCGCCGGTCGCGATCCAGTCGACCGGGATCGCCTGCCCGAACAGCACCAACACGGCCCTCGTGGAGCTCGTCCCGGCGACGACCTACACATGGTCGATCACCGGTGGCACGATCGTCAGCGGCCAGAACACGAACCAGTTGACGTTCTCAGTCGGCGCGACCGGACCGGTCGAGCTGTCGCTCACGGCGACGAATTCGTGCGGCACCTCGACGGTCAGTCCCTATCGGATCGAAGTCGGCGTCCCGCCCATCATGTCGCATCCGAGGGCGTGTGCGAGCACGTCGCACAACGCCAGCGTCCCGTGGTCGCAGGGCGGCACCTACCTCTGGACGATTACCGGCGCCACGCTCGATCCCGGTTCGAGTCTGACGAACTCGTGGATCAACTTCACCGCCGGACCGTCGGGTGAGGTGAGCCTGTCGGTCACGATCTCCGGCCTGTCGTGCAGCCCGATCACGGCGACGAAGGTCCTGCCGATCGACCCGCCGGGGACGATGCTCAGCATCAGCGCCCCGCCCGTCATCTGCGCGAACGCCACCGGCACGGCGACGACGGACCCGTACCCAGGCGCGACGTTCGACTGGATCGTCACGAATGGCACGATCGTCTCGGGCCAGGGGACGAACTCCATCACCTTCACGGCCGGCGCGACCTTCGACGTCGGCCTGCAGGTCTCCACCACCCTCGGCTGCGGGCCGGCGTGGGGCAATGGGTTTGTCCCACTGAACGCCGATACGACGATCACAGCCCCCCCAACGCCGTGCATCAGCAGTGGCGGCCACATGGCGAGCGTCCCGCCGCAGAGTGGCGCCACCTACAACTGGATCCTCCAGAACGGCACGATCACCGCGGGCCAGGGAACCAACAGCATCACCTTCTCCGTCGGTGCCGAGCCCTGGGCCCACCTCGACGTCGACGTGACGACCGCCTGCGGCACGGGACACGGCAGCTTCCACATGCAGACGAGCCCGCCGGCGGAGATCTTCGCTCCCTGGCAGGTCTGCGCCAGCTCCATCGGCAACATCGCCAGCGTCACCCTCGTGGCAGGGACGACCTACGCCTGGACCCTCACCGGCCCGGGAACGATCAGCTCTGGGCAGGGAACCAACGCCATCACCTTCGATGCAGCACAACCGGGCGACCTTCAGATCGCCATCACCTCGACGAACGGCTGCGGCACTTCCACCGCAACGAGAACGATCACCGTCGGCACCCCGGTGATCGCCAGCTTCGACCGGATTTGCTCGACTGCCACCAACGGCGTCGTCTCCGTCCCCTGGAATCCCGACGCGACCTACAGCTGGACCATCACCGGCGGCACGTTCACGAGCAGCCCGTCGACGCACTGGGTCGACTTCCTGCCGGGCCCCTCCGGTGCGGTCAACGTCAGCGTGACGATCGGCGGACTGTCGTGCAGCCCCATCACGGCCAGCAAGACGATCCCGATCGACGCCCCCTCCTCCACCCTCCCGATCACGAGTCCGGCAGTGGTCTGCGCGAACAGCAACGGCAACGTCGCGGCGACGACGCTCTATGACGGGATGGTCTACGACTGGACCATCGGCAACGGCGCCATCACCTCGGGCCAAGGGACGAACAGCATCACCTTCACCGCCGGCAGCGGCGGAGTCGTCGATCTCAGCGTCCACGCGTTCTTCGGCTGCGGCCACGTGAACGTTTCGAGGTCCGTTCCGATCAATGCGGACACGAGCATCACCGCCCCTGCCAGCGTCTGCGTCAATTCCGGTGGCCACAGCGCGAGCGTGCCGCTGCAGAGCGGCGCGACCTACAACTGGGTCGTCAACGAAGGCACCCTCACCTCGGGTCAGGGAACCAACGCGATCATCTTCGCGGCCGGCAGTTCCGTCGGCATGTCGATCTCCGTCACCGTCACGACCGCCTGCGGGAGCAATACCGGCTACTGGCATATCAACACGAACCCGCCAGCAATCATCATGGGCCCCCAGCTCGTCTGCGCGAACAGCACCAACACCTCGTCGGTGCGGCTGGTGCCTGGAGCCACCTACGGCTGGTCGATCACCGGCGGCACGATCATCTCGGGCGCGAGCGCGAACGAGGTCACTTACACCGTCGGGACGGCGCCGGCACAGCTCACCGTCACGTCGACCGACTCGTGCGGCACCGCGACCAACACGATCAACCTCGACGTCGGAACGCCGGTCATCCGCGGTCCGGAGGCCATCTGCCCGGGCCAAACGAACCTGAGCGCCTGGGTGGCCTGGGCCCCCGGCGCCACCTATTCGTGGACGATCACCGGCGGCACCATCACCTCCCAGCCGAACGTGCCGTGGGTCGACTTCAGCCCGAGCGGCGCGGGTAACGTCACCCTCGGTGTGACGGTCAACGGCCTCTCC
>JBAQWH010000717.1:0-2247 GCA_049298815.1 Thermoanaerobaculia bacterium
CGCGCACGCTGAGCGGCGAGAGGCGCTGCCGGTTGGCGGCGACGTAGCGCCGGATCTCATCCGGGTCGGTCCAGGCGTACTGCCGCAGCGCCCAGCCGATCGCTTTTCGCAGGAAGAACTCGGAGGAGGGGAGCGACGGCTCGATGCAGGCGTAGAGAAGGTCGAGGTCGGTCTCGCGCTTGAAGGTCAGCTGGCAGATGATCGACGAGCGCCGCTTCCACATGTCGTCGTCGCGGCTCCAGGCGCGCATGATCCGCTTCACCTTCGCCGGGTACCGCCGCAGCAGGATCTCGCCGACGCGATGCGGCGCGACCGAATCGACGAAATCCCACCAGGCGCCGGTCACGATCATCTCCTCGTACATCGGGAGGACGTCGAGCGTCTGGAATTCTGCGTAATCGCGGTGCCCGGTCAGTGCGATCGCGGCGTAGCGCTCCTCCCGGAACTGCGCGCCTCGCCACATCGACAGCGCCTCGCCACGCCACTCTTCCGCAGAGCCGATCCGCCGCGCGTCGAACACCTCTTTGCCGATCGCCCTCATTTGCCCGCTCGTGACGCCGTGGAACGGCATCGACGATTTCATGTACGCCTGCTGACCGGCCGCCCGCTCCGGGTCACCCGCTTCCTGGAGCCGTTTGCGCAGAATCGGCAAAAGCTTCGACATGGAGCGGACTGTACCGCAGCGGATCAGCCTTCCGAAAAGCGAGGCTGAGCCCGGTGGCTACAGTCTTGCTCTTCATCCGGACAGGAGAAAGAACCATGAAGAACCTGATCATCCTTTCGGCGTTGCTCCTCGTTTTCGCCGCCGCATGCCAGAAGAAGACCGAGACGACCGTCACCGAGACCGGTACGACCGAAACGACCACTTACAGCACGCAGGAGGTCGACACTGCGGCCATCGAGAACGCCGGCGAGAAGACCCAGACTGCGCTCGAGAATGCCGCAGACAAGACGCAGACCGCCCTTGAGAACGCAGCCGACAAGACGCAGACGGCCCTCGAGAACGCCAAGCACAACACCGGCACCGCGCTCGAATCAGCCGGCAAGAAGCTCCAGCGCGACGGCTCCACGAAGACCGAGACCCGGCAGTAGGTCGTAGTGCGACGTGGCGCGTGAAGCGCTGCGTTGCAGCGGTCTCTGCCACGATCCCCTGCGGCCCCATCGTTGCAGTCAACTTCTCCGCACGTCTCCTGACGTGCGGAGGTCAAGATGATTGCCAAACGAATTGTCATCGCTCTGGTCCTCGCGATTCTGCCGTTGCAGGCGTTCGCGTTGACCACTGACGAGCTTCTCGCGCTCGTCGCCATGCCGCTGGCGGTTGCAGCGGTCTCCGATGTCACCGGGGTGCCGATCTCCGAGCTCGCCAACGTGGCGGCCACGCTCAACTCGGCCTATGTCCCTCCTGCGCAGTTCGTGGAGGTCATGCGGTACGTCCCGGCCGCCCTCGTCGTTGAAGTCCCGGGTCAGCCGAGGTTCGTGCAGTACGTCGACACGCGCTTCGATCGGGGAATCACCGGGCTTGCGCTCGTGACCGACATCGAGCGGCAGCTTCCGATCTACGGCATTCCGTCGAGTGAGATCACCGTCGTCGCGCCTGCGCTGCGGCGCGTTGTCGACGCGACGTTCTTTCCGCCGATCGTGCGGACACGCCTCACCGAAGCGCGGACGCATCCTCACGGCGGCCCTCCCGGACAGCTGAAGAAACAGCTCGGTCTGCAGACCGGCGCGGAAGTGGTGCACGGCACCAGCGCCGGGAAAGTCGTCAACAAGGCCAGGACTCCGAAGCGCAACGGCGGTGACGATCGTCCCGCGAAAGTGAACCGCGGCAACGACGATCGCGGCAACGGCGGTAAAGGTCGCGGCAACGCGGGTGGCGGCAAAGGGAACGCCGACGGCGGCGGCAAAGGCGGCGGCAAAGGAAAAGGTAAGGGGTAAGCGATGAGACAAGTCACGGCAGTTTTCGTTCTGATCTCCGCGCTCGCCCTCGGTGCGTGCGGCAAGCAGGCTTCGGAGCCGGCGTCGACCGCGGGCACTCCCGCCGCGTCGGCCACGACACTCACCCCGGAACAGCTCGGCGAGCTCGGCGCGCAGATCGAGAAGAATCCAGCGACCGCCAGCGAGCTCCTTTCGCAACGCGGTTTGAACGAGACCACATTCGAGGAGCAGATCCGCAAGGTGTCGTCCGATCCGGAGGCCTCCCGGCGGTATCGCGACTCCTACCAGAAAGCACGGGCTTAAGCTCCACAG
>JBAQWH010000718.1:0-4461 GCA_049298815.1 Thermoanaerobaculia bacterium
GCTATTGCCAGGCCGCTTCGCCGCTAATCGCGCGTGGCAGCGACCTAAGACAGCGGCCCGGCGAGGCTCCCCGCCTCGTTGCAGCTCCCTTACGACTCCGGGATACGATCGCTGCGGAGGAACGGACGCATGCGAGTCGCGGTCGTCGGAGCCGGAGGCGTCGGGGGTTATTTCGGTGGGAAGCTGGCCGCAGCCGGGGTCGACACGACCTTCCTCGTCCGCGGCCGAACGCTCGAGGCGATTCGCGAGCGTGGCCTCCTCGTCGAGAGCGTGAGTGGCGACTTCGCCCTCCCTCAGGCGCGCGCGACGGACGACCCGGGCGAGATCGGTCCGGTCGACGCGGTCCTGCTGACCGTGAAGGCCTGGCAGGTCGAAGAGGTCCTCCCCTCTCTCAGGCCCCTTTTGCACGAAAGCACCGTCGTCGTCCCTCTCGAGAACGGCATCGAAGCGGCGGAGCAGGTCAGCCGGGTCCTCGGTGCCCGCCACGCGGTGGGTGGCCTCTGCGTGATCATCAGCTTCATCGTCGGGCCGGGACACGTGCGGCAGTCGAGCGGAGGCGGTGAGCCGGCGGTGACGTTCGGCGAGCTGGACGACCGCCGGAGCGAGCGGCTCGAGCAGCTCCGAGACGCGTTCACGAAGGCCGGCGTCAAGGCCGACATTCCGGCCGACATCCAGCGCGCGATCTGGCAGAAGTTCGTCTTCATCGCCCCTCTCAGCGCGATCGGGGCCGTGACCCGAGCCCCCACCGGCGACTGGCGAGAGGTCGCGCAGACACGAGCGCTGGCGGTGCAGGCGATCCACGAGGTGGTTGCGGTGGCACGCGCGAAGGGCATCGCTCTCCCGGGGGACAGCGTCGAGAAGACCCTCGGGCGCTACGACGGCCTGCCGCACGGATCGACCTCGTCGATGCAGCGGGACGTCATGGACGGACGCCCGTCGGAGCTCGAGGCCCAGGTCGGCGCGGTCGTCCGCCTCGGAACGGAACACGGCATCGCGACCCCTGCGTTCGACTTCCTCTACGCCGCGCTCCTTCCGCAGGAGCGCATCGCCCGACGCTGACCTCAGACGAGCTGCGCCTGCGACTCGAGGGCGATCTGGATCATGCGCCGGGTGTCGGGGTCGGCCGCCTCGTACGTCCGCTGGAGCTCGGGGAAGTCGGTCCGCTCGCGGCCGATCGTGAAACCGTCCTGCGGCTGCTCGGGCGACGCCACGTACTCCTTCTGCCATCCGGACGGAGTCAGCCGGTACTGCGCGTACGGCAGGTCCTCGTCGAGCTCGTCCGCTACGAACCGTACCTGCCGCGTCCAGGTGTCGTCGAACGACGCCGCCGGCTGCGGCGGTGACGGAGGGGCGGGCGGGACCGGCGACGCCGCGGGGTCCTTGACGACCGAGGCGAGGAACGCGTCCGCGGTCGAGTCGCCGCTGAGGATCTGGAGAGCCGTCTCGTAGACGAGCTTCGAGTTCTTCTGGCCAACGATCTGCGAGCGCATGACGCGGACCGGCACCACCACCTGCTGCTTGCGCCACCGCATCGTGAGCTGCGGACTCAGGAGCGGGAAGCGGTCCATGTGCTGGACTTTCAGTCCCACGAGACTGAGGTCGAGAATCTCGACCTTGACGTCGTTGACGGCCGCCTCGAGGTCGTCCGGAACGACGTGACGGGTTGCGGCGCGCCTCTCCTCGGACTCCATGCTGCGCAGTTTCGCACGAGGCGGGCCGAATCGCCGAGCCCCGCGTCCGGCCGGTCCTGCTAATGTCTTACCTGGCAGCATGACTGCCATGGTGACCAGGCATTAAGTACCATCTTAGTTGGCAATGTTCATGGCAACGTCATTGCCAATGACGTTCCGGTCACTCGCGACTTCGCAACTCGAAGATCCAGACCTCGCCCGACTCGAGGCTGCGTGCAAGCACGAGGGGTCCCCCCGAGGTCGTGTGCTCGGCCCTTTCCCCTGATTCGACGTCACGAACCTGGTACCGGCCGGCGGGTAGCCGGATCCCGATCTTCGCCCCCCTTGCGGGCTCGCCGTGGTTGAAGACGGCGAAGAGCGTGCTCTCCCCGTTCTGCAGGCGGCGCACCTCGAGGCCGGGGGCATCGATCAGGCGAGAGACGTTCGCCCAGTCGAGGAGCCCGATCAGGAACCGCGAGAGCTCGGCCCTCCGGTCGGCCTCGAACGCGCTGCCTAAGAACGTGCCGACGGTCAGCATCCGCCCCTTGCCGTACGCGTGCTCCACGACCGCAGCCGTTCCGTCGGCGAACTTTGCGACCATCCTGGCGGTGGCGGACGGCTTCAGCGACTCGGCGAAGAGCAGCCCCTGAAGCTTCGTTCCCGCCTCCAGGCCTCCGAACGGGACGACGAGCTCGAGCTCGGTCTTGCCGGTCGGCGTCGTCTGGATCGCCTCCTCCCGGCATCCGCAGACCTCGTGGAGGCCGTGCCCGGGAATGATCTCCCTCGCTTTCCCATGCTCGTCGTTCCACGCAGCCCTCGCCTCCGAGACGAGCGCGCCGCCGTTCTTCACGAACTGTACGAGCCCGCGAGCCGTCGACGCCGACAGCATCAACGGATACGGCAGGTAGACGAGCTTGTAGCGCTCTGCCTTTCCAGCGGCGATCTCGTCGACGTGGATGAAATCGACCGGGACGTTCGTGCCGAAGAGCGAGCGGTAGACGCCGAGCATCGAGTTCCGCTCGATGTTGACTACTTCCCCCTGGCCTGCGGTGGCGTACTGCGGCCTGCGGCCACCGACCATGTAGGCCAGCGGGTTGTAGACGATCGCCACCTCTGCCGGGACGGGACGCGCTCCCGCGAGCAGTTCCCGATTCGCGGCGACCGTCCGTGCGACCGCTCCCGCACGCTTCGCCCTCTCGGTCACCGTGCCGTCGAGGTTGATCAAGCCGAACCCGCCCGACTCGTAGCCCGAGCTCATCGGGTACCACGCGTAGACGTGCACTCCCTTGGCGCCGCGCGCGAGGGCGCTCCACATCCAGTTGCGGACGTCGGTGGGCGTGACGGTCGAGCTGATGCGCAGAGCGATGGTCCCGAACCCTCCCTGCAGCTCCCCCACCCAGAACGCGCCGTTCGTCGACGAACGGGTGAAGTCGAGCAGCGCGCCGCGCCAGGCGGCATCACGTCCGACCGGATAGGCGTGTTTGGGATAGAGCGACGTCCCCCAGTAATCGACGACCGGCGTCATCTTCCAGTCGTCCGGCGTCCCGTCGCCGCCGAGCGGGCTCGTGAACAGCGACGGCGCCGCGGCGTGACTCGTCGCCACCCGATCCGGCAGCACGCGCTTCACCGCGTCGCGCCTCATCCGCAGGTCCTCGGCGAGCTTGTCGACGATGAAGGAGCGCCAGTCGATGTAGTCGGTGTACGAGAGGATCGTGCTGAGCCGGTTCGGCTCGACTTCGTCCCACGACTCGAACCGCCGGTACCACGAGCGATTCAGCGCATCGAGGTTCGGGTACTTCGCCTGCAGCCAGCCCCGGAAGCGCGCGACGCTGTACGGACAGAAGCAGAACTCCGCGCTCGGCAGGTACGTCGCCTGCGCCCAGTTGATGACATGCGGCTCGCTCCAGAGGTCCCAGCCGAGGAACGAGCGGCGGCCTTTCATCCGCTCGGCGAGCGCGGTGAAAAAGCCGAGCACCGCCTTCCGGACCGCCGGATGATCGAAGCAGTAGCCGGGAGCTGCATGGCTCGGCATCACGTCGCCGCTGATGTTGACGAAGTGCGAATCGGGGTACTTGCGACCGACCCAGTCCGGCGCGGAATCGACGTAGACCTGCACGATCACCCGCATCCCGAGCTCGGCCGCGAGGTCGGTCAGGACCTCGAGCGTGCGGAAGTCGTACTGCCCCTCCTTCGGTTCTGCGCTCGCCCAGTCGATCCAGCATCGGATCGTGTCGAAACCGGTCGCCTTGATCGAGAGAAGGTCCTTGCGCCAGACGTCTTTCTGCGCGACCGGATCGGGCTCGAGCATCGGTGCGCGCACCTTTCCGCCTCCATACCAGACGGAGATCGGAAGATCGGCAGCGAGGACGGAGGTGGCGGCGAGGAACGCGAGGAGGAAGGCCGCGATTCGCATGGTGACGATTCTACGACCGGGGCTCGAGGCGCCGAGCCACCCCCTCGGGACCGCGTTTAAGTCTTTGGTCGCAGCGGTGTGGCTGCTCCCGGGCCGACGACCGTGGTCCACGGTCGGACGTACCAGCGCTTCACGACGCCGTTGATCACGTACGGGTCGGAGTTCGCGAAGCGTTCCGCCACCTCGGACGAATCGCCGCTGAAGAGCAGGAGCGAACCGTCCGAGGGCTCGCCGAGCGCACCGCCGACGACCAGCTCGCCCCGCTCGGCCGCCTGCCAGGCGAGGTCGAGATGCTCTTCGCGGAAGGCTGCACGGCGTTCGATGTAGTCGGGGCCGGCCTCATAGAAAAGAAGGAAGTGCATGCGCTCGAGTCTAAAC
>JBAQWH010000719.1:0-4996 GCA_049298815.1 Thermoanaerobaculia bacterium
CTCGGGGTTCCTCGGGTTCCTCGGGTCCGATGCGGCAACGTGGAGACTCGATGGGCTCCCCCGAGGAACTCAGCGACCGAGGGACCGAGGGACTCCGCTGCGCCGAGGAACCGAGGAACCGAGGAACCATCGTCCCGTTGCCCCATACAATTGGCCGGACTCATGCACGAGTCGGGAGACTGAATGCCGTATCGAGTTCTCGTAATCGACGATGAGACTGCCATCCGCGAAGCGATCCGGATGACGCTGGAGTACGAAGGCTACAAGGTCGAAGAGGCGCGGTCGGGGCAGGACGGGCTCGACAAGGCGGCGCGCACGCCGTACGACGCGATCCTCCTCGACATCAAGATGCCGGTCCTCGACGGCATCGAGGTCCTCGAGAACCTCCGAGAGCAGCGGATCCCGACGCCGGTGGTGATGGTCTCCGGCCACGGCGACGTGCACACGGCGGTCGAGTGCACCAAGCGGGGCGCATTCGACTTCCTCGAGAAACCGCTCAACCGCGACAAACTGCTGCTGACCGTCCGCAACGCGGTGCGCCAGCAGAGGCTCGAAGAAGAGAACATCGAGCTCAAGGAGAAGGCCGAGAAGGAGTACCGCCTCGTCGGCGAGGCTCCGATCATGCTCGATCTCCGGTCCCAGGTGGAGCGCGCTGCACCGACGCGCGCGACCGTGCTGATCACCGGCGAGTCGGGCACCGGCAAAGAGCTCGTCGCCCGCGAGATTCATCGCCGTTCTTCGCGTGCGAACCTGCCGTTCATTCAGGTGAACTGTGCCGCGATCCCCGACGAGTTGATCGAGTCGGAGCTCTTCGGCCACGAGAAAGGCTCGTTCACGGGTGCCATACGGAAGCAGACCGGGAAGTTCGTCGCCGCCGACGGAGGCACGATCTTCCTCGACGAGGTCGGCGACATGTCGCTCCGAACGCAGGCCAAGGTGCTCCGCGTCCTGCAGGAAGGGGAGGTCGAGCCGGTCGGGTCGGCGACCGTCGTGAAGGTCGACGTCCGCGTGATCGCGGCCACGAACAAGGACCTGCCGGAAGAGATCCGCAACGGCCGGTTCCGCGAGGATCTGTACTACCGACTCAACGTGATCCCGATCCGCACGCCGCCGCTGCGGGAGCGCCGCGACGACATCCCGGTGCTCGGGCAGCACTTCGCGTCGCTCTTCGCCGAGGAGCACAACTACAAACAGAAGAAATTCACGCCGGCGGCGCTCAAGGCGTTGCGCGACGCCGGCTGGCGCGGCAACGTGCGCGAACTGCGCAACATGATCGAGCGGCTCGTGATCATGGTCCCCTCGGACTCGATCGACATCACCGACCTCCCGTCCGAGTTCTTCCGGGCGCCGGCCGACATCATCTCGACCGCGATGCGCCTGTCGACGCTGCAGGAGTTCAAGGACGAGGCGGAGAAGGCGTTCATCATGGCCAAGCTCCGCGAGCACGGGTGGAACGTCTCGAAGACCGCAGAGGCGATCGACACCCCCCGGTCGAACCTCTACAAGAAGATCGAGCAGTACAACATCAAGCGCGAGGCCGGCGCTGGTGTGACTCCGGGCGACGCGGAGGAAGGGTGACGTGGAAGAGTGAAGAGTGAAGAGTGAAGGGTGAAAGACGCAGGCTCTTTTTCACTCTTCACGCTCTTCACTCTTCACTCTTCCACGTCTCTCCTATAATCCGGCGCCGAATGCTGACTCCTGGCAGCCGACCCGCCTCCGAGCCGCGCGAACCGCGCCGGCGGTTCATGATCACCGGCGAGCACGTGATCCTTCGCGCCTTTGAGCGCGAGGACGCCGAGCGGTGCTACCGCTGGATGAACGACCCGAACATCGTCCGGACGCTGAAGGGTCGCTATCCGATCGCGTTTCAGACCGAGGTCGAATGGCTCGAGCGGGCGATGCAGCCGGGGTCGGCCGAGCGCCACTTCGCCATCGAGCGGAAGGAAGACCGCGTCCACATCGGCAACGCGTCGATCCACGACATCGACTGGGTCTCGCGCGCCGGATGGTTCGGGCTGTTCATCGGCGAGCCGTCCGCCTGGAACCGCGGCTTCGGCACCGATTCGATCCAGACGCTCGTCCGTTTCGCGTTCGACGAGATGAATCTGCGCAAGCTGCGCATCAACGTGTTCGAATACAACGACCGTGCGAAGCACGTACTGCTGGCCAAGGGCTTCAGAGAGGAAGGCCGGCTCGTACGCGACTTCTATCGCGAAGGCTCGTACCACGACATCGTGATCCTCTCGGTTTTCCGGGACGACGAGCCGCAGGAGACAGGGGCATGCCAGACAAGAAGATCCGCGTACTGATCGCGAAGCCGGGCCTCGACGGCCATGACCGCGGCGCGAAAGTGATCGCTCGAGCACTGCGCGATGCCGGCATGGAGGTCATCTACACAGGCCTTCGCCAGACCCCCGAACAGATCGTCGCCGCGGCCGTGCAGGAGGACGTCGACGCGATCGGCCTCTCGATCCTCTCCGGCGCGCACAACGTCCTCTTTCCCGAGATCATGCGTCTGCTGAAGGAAGAGGGGGCCGCGGAGATCGTCGTCTTCGCCGGCGGAATCATCCCGGAGCAGGACATCCCGAAGCTGCACGCGCTCGGCATTCGCGAGATCTTCCTGCCGGGCACGCCGACGTCCGTCGCCGTCGATGCGATCCGCCGCGCGGTGCTGCCGCAGTAACGCGCGCGATCATGGAAGCGCTCGAGACACACGCCAACCCTTCTTCCGACGAGTTCCGCCAGAACGCAGCGCGGATCCAGAAACTCGTCGACGAGCTGAACGAACGGCTCGCGCGGGCGCGTGCCGGCGGCGGGCCGAAGTACCACGAGCGTCACAGGGAGCAGGGGAAGATCCCGCCCCGGGATCGCATCGCGGCGCTGCTCGATCCCGACACGCCGTTCCTCGAGCTCTCGCCGCTGGCGGCCGAGGAGATGTATGACGACGGCGCCCCCGGCGCGGGGATGATCACCGGGGTCGGGCGCATCCAGGGCCGCGAGTGCCTCATCATCGCGAACGACGCGACGGTCAAGGGGGGCACCTACTTCCCGATGACCGTCAAGAAGCACCTCCGTGCGCAGGAGATCGCACTGCAGAACAACCTGCCGTGCATCTACCTGGTCGACTCCGGCGGCGCCTTCCTCCCGCTCCAGGCGGAGGTCTTCCCGGACAAGGAGCACTTCGGGCGGATCTTCTACAACCAGGCCGTCATGTCGGCGCAGGAGATCCCGCAGATCTCGGCCGTCATGGGGTCGTGCACGGCGGGTGGGGCCTACGTCCCGGCGATGTCCGACGAGGCCGTGATCGTCCGCAACACCGGGACGATCTTCCTCGGGGGGCCGCCGCTGGTGAAGGCGGCGACCGGCGAGGAGGTCACCGCCGAGGAGCTGGGGGGAGCCGACGTCCACACCCGGATCAGCGGCGTCGCGGACCACTACGCCGAGGATGACCTCCACGCGATCGCGATCGTGCGGAACATCGTCGAGAACCTCAGGTTCGACAAGCAGGAGCCGCCGACCCGCATCCAGTCCGAAGAGCCTCTGTACGACCCGAAGGAGATCTACGGCGTCATCCCGCGGGACCTCAGGAAGCCGTACGACGTGCGCGAGGTGATCGCACGGGTCGCCGACGGGTCGAAGCTGCACGAGTTCAAGGAGCGCTACGCGACGACGATCGTGACCGGCTTCGCCCGGATCTACGGCTACAAGGTCGGGATCCTCGCGAACAACGGGGTGCTCTTCAGCGAGTCGGCACTCAAGGCGACCCACTTCATCGAGCTGTGCAACCAGCGGCGCATCCCTCTCGTGTTCCTGCAGAACATCACCGGCTTCATCGTCGGCAAGCAGTACGAGCGCGGCGGCATCGCCAAGGACGGCGCGAAGCTCGTGCATGCAGTCGCGACCTCGAGCGTGCCGAAGTTCACCGTCGTCATCGGCGGCTCGTTCGGCGCGGGCAACTACGGCATGTGCGGCCGCGCCTACTCGCCGCGCTTCCTCTGGATGTGGCCGAACGCGCGGATCTCCGTCATGGGGGGCGAGCAGGCGGCCGGCGTCCTCACCACGGTCAAACGCGATCAGCTCGCGAGGGCCGGCAAGGAGCTGTCCCTCGAGGACGAGCGCGCCATCGCCGATCCTGTGCTCGCGAAGTACGATGAGGAGGGGAGCCCCTGGTACTCGACGGCCCGCCTCTGGGACGACGGGGTCATTGACCCGGTCGACACACGGCGCTACCTCGGGCTGGGACTCAGCATCACGTACAACGCTCCGATCGACACCCCGCGCTTCGGCGTCTTCCGGATGTAGGCGGCCAGATGATCAACTGGTTCGTATTCGACCTCGGCAATACCGTCATCCGCATCGCGTACGAGCGGGTGCTCGAGAACCTCTGCCGTCACGCCACCGTCAGCCGCGACGAACTCGTGGAGATGCTCGAGGATGCAGGCGGGTACCGCGACATGGAGCGGGGAGCCATCACGGTGTGGGAGTTCTACGAGTTCCTCTGTGAGAAGGCCGGCTACGCCGGCTCGATCCGGGAGTTCCACGACGTCTGGAGCGACTTCTTCGACGGCCCGGTCGACGGGATCGAAGAGCTCCTGGAGCGCGTCCGCGCGAAGTACCGCGTCGCGTTCCTGTCGAACTCGAATGAGATCCACGCAGAGCTGATCCCGCGGCGTTACGCGTCGCTCTTCACGAAGGACGACCGCTTCATCTTCTCCCACCGCTTCCGGGTGGCGAAGCCGGACCCGGAGATCTTCCGGCGTACGATCGAGGTGCTCGGCACCAACGCGCAAAGCATCGCGTTCATCGACGATCTCGTCGAGAACGTCGTCGCGGCGCGCTCGGTCGGGATGCAGGCGTTCCACTTCGCCGATACGGTGAGCTTGACGCGCGAACTGGAACGGGAAGGACTGCTGTAGAAGTGTGAAGTAAGAAGTGTGAAGTGTGAAGTGTGAAGTGAGAAATCGATCGAGCGAGTACCACTTTCACACTTCACACT
>JBAQWH010000720.1:0-6942 GCA_049298815.1 Thermoanaerobaculia bacterium
GCAACGCACCGTTGGCGCGTGCCTTTGCCACACGGTCCACTCCGGGACCATCACAGTCGATCTGGGCGATGACATTTTGCATGCGGCGCCACACCCGGACCTAAGCGAGCCACTCTAGCGAAGGCGACTGCCATACAACCTGAGTTTCGCTAGCGATGCGCTAGTGCCATGAGCAGCGTTCCAGTGCCACTCACTCCCGCGCGTATTAATCGAAGTTCACACAGTCCTAGAATACGAGCATTAACCCGCATTAACCCACCACTGGCCTGAAGCTTAAAGGAGCCCACATGAGGAACCTGAAGATCGCCATTGGTATTTTTGCCTGTCTGTCGCTGGGAATCATCTCTCCACCACCACCATCCGTGGCGGTCCAGGAGGGTGGTTGGTTCTGCTCGACCTTCAACGACCGCACCATTCTCAACATCATCGGATATGGAGATGTGTGCGGCGGCTGGGGCCAGGGCTGTACGGAGTGCTTCGACACTGGGAACGGCGACTCGTGCGTCACGAACGGCACCTACTGCTCGCCGAAGCGCGCGCGCCACCGCTATTAACACCACCATGATGCGTCTCCTGATCGCATTCGTGTTGGTGGCTGGAACCATCCACGCCGCGGAGCCACCCGTCTTCGTGGTCACGCAGCGTCTTCCGCTCACCTCGGTCGAATGGCCGCTGGACGTTCGCTGGACCGGGGGCGACAGCATCGCCATCGCTGCCGGCCGCGCGGGCGTGGTGCAGTTCGAGCTCCGCGGCCCGTTGTCGCATCCGAAGCCGCTGATGGGCGGTGACCGGACCAGGACTGGATCGTTCTACTCCCAGCTGGCTTTCACCCCGACGCACTTGCTCGCCGCGTCGCCGCTGGGCATGGTCGCCTGGAAGCGGACGCGCCAGACCGGTACCGCCGACGGAGGGATGAGCGTGGCGATGAGCCTCGACGTCGATGCCGCCGGCGACTCCTTCGTGATTCTCGGCGCCGACCGCGACGCCAAGAATCGCTGGTCGCCGGACGGCGCCATCGCCTGGCTAGGCTCCCTCGGGCCGAAGCCGGCCGCCCTGCAACCGGTGCTCTACTCGCACGTCGCGGAGAAGGGCGGGACAAAGGCCGCATCGATTGCCAACTGCGGACTTTTCGGCAACGGCGGCGTCCGGTTTCTCGAAGACGGATCCTTCGTCGTCGTCCCCGGTGTGGAACCGGGGGCGTATCTCTACGACCACAGAGGAAAACTCGTGCACACCTGGCAGACGAGCGGTCTCGGGTTTCTCGACTCCTGCCGGCTGTCGATGGATCAGGTGCGCCTCTATCAGCGGGACGTCGCCGCGCGCGAGGAGTTCCTCCGCCGGCAGCCGATGCTCGACGACGTAGTGGCGCTCGGCCGCAATCCCGGGCTGCTCATCCGCTCATACGCGCGCGGTGTGGTCCGGTGGGAGATCGTCGAGCTCAGGCGCGGTTCACCACCGGTCACGCATCGGGTCGAGTTCGAGAGCACCTCGCGCGTCACGCACATGAAGGCGGACCTTCGCGGCAAGCGTGCGGTTTTCCTCGTCTACGACGCGGTCGACGTCGGCGACCCGAACCGCGGGCAGCCATCGATCCTGCTCGCGAGCCGGAGATAGTGGATGCGGCGGGTGCTCGTCGCCCTGTTCGTGACCCTCGTGGCTGGAGGCACCGCCGACGCTGCGGACCGCGGCGTCGTCATCTGCGACGGCGCAGGTGCGTGTCGATCAGGCCGGGAGTCGGACCTCTCTCAGCAGTTCGACCATGCTTGGGTGTGGAGCAGCGTGTGTGCCGCTCGCCGCGTGCGACCGGGTGACGATTTCGGCTGCCAGCGTGGCGCGCTCGCGCCATTCCATGTCAGCACGCCACGCAAGGGCGAGCGGATCGTCATCATCAGCGCGCCTGCTGAAATGTGGCGCGAGGTTCCGGAAGACCTCATTCCACGGTTCGCCCTGCAGGAATCGCAGCGGACGATTCACCTTCCTGTGGACAGCGGACTCTGGCGCGCTCGCGCTATCTCACAGGAACGAGGGGCCTGGTGGTGCACGGCGGCAGGCCCGACCGGGTGTCGCCTCGACCTGCTAGATGCGCCGGAGCGTTTCACGAAGATCGTCGAGCGCAATGGCACCGCTGTCGCCGGTGCCTCCGTGTCCATCGTCGAGCGGACGGCTTCGCGCCGGAAAGCGGACGTTCTTGCGGTCCTGACCTCGTCGCAGGAAGGCGAAGTGCGCATCGCACGCGTTCCCGGGCGCGAACCGGTCACGATGGTCATCAGTGCGACGCGACGTGCCCCGCTGGTCGTACAGGCGCGTCCCGGCGAGCTTCCGCCGGTACTTACGATGGAGCCGGGCGCCGCGATCAACGGGAGAATTGCAGTCGCGAACGGCCGAACCCTGACGCCTCTCGCGAACGCGGAAGTCGGCATTGAAGCGTGGTTGCCGGGAGTTCCAGTCCTCTACCGGCGCTCGGCGGTTACAAAGGCAGATGGGCGCTTCTTGCTCGAGGCGCTCCCACCGGGGACCGTTGGGCTGAGTGTTCGGCGGGAAGGCTATGCGACGGAGCGTCGGGAGTTGGAACTTCAACGCGAAAAGACCGACTTGCACGACATTGTTCTTGCCGTCGCGCATACGTTGAATCTGCGGGTCATCGATGACACCGGTGCTCCGGTCCCTGGTGCGTCTGTGGCATTGGCTGACGAGGCGAGCTTCACCAACGCAGAAGGCGTCGCCATCGTCGCAGGCTTGAACGATGAGGACGCGATCACGCTCGCCGTGTCGAAGAATGGGCACGTCCCCAGCACCATCGACCTCCCGGCTCCGCTTCCGGGCGATCTCGAAGTGGAACTCACGCGGGCATTCACCATTATCGGTGCCGTGGTTACGATGGCTGAGCTGCCCGTCGATTCTGGTGAGGTCGTGGTCCACGTCGGACCGAAAGAAACGTTCCTGCCGCTCGGTCCCGATGGCACCTTCTCCGTCACCGTGGAGGCGCAGCGCGAGATCGAGATCGAGGTGAACACCCGAGTGGCGGCGCCGCACCGGGCAACAGTCGAGCAGGGATTCCCCGGTGAGACGCGTGACCTGGGGCGACTCCAGGTCGCAGACGGCTATTCCGTCCGCGGCACGGTCGTGAAGCGTGATGATGGAAGTCCCGTCGCCGGCGCGCGGGTGTGGGCCCCGCGGCAGACTCCCCAGGGACCTTTGGTCGCATGGATGCGCGGTCAGATCGTCGAAGCCATCACCGGCGAGAATGGGCGTTTCGACCTTCGCGGGATCGCGTCACCTCCGCCGCTGCTCCGGGTCGACCTCGCCGGGATCGCGCGCGAGATCACAACGACGGCGAAATGCAAGGAGAGTCCCTGCGAGGTCGGGTCGATCGCGGTGGGATCCGGAGCCACCGTCACCGTGGAGGTGCGGGGGGCGGGGAAGGGTGCAGCGGCTCATCTCGACCTCGGCCCCGATCGGACGGAGGTCGACAAGCTCTCACAGCCGCTCCTCGATTCGACCGCGACGTTTCGACACGTACCGCGTGGCCTGGCTCGCCTGCGAATCCTCCGCACCCGCACGATCCTCTGCGAGCGCAGCATCGAGGTCGGTGGAGACGGCTCGATCACGACCTTCGAGTGCGACATCCGGCCGCTTCGCGTCTCCGGTCGCGTCACGTCCGGCGGCGAACCAATCCAGGCCGGCGTGCTCGTCTGGAGTTCGGATACCGATCAGCAGGTTCACGCCGCGATCGTGACGCGTAAATCGTCGCAGGGCCTGATCCAGCAGGATACCTACGGCGCCCCCGCCTCGTCCGTCACGGTCTCGATCGCGAACGGTCAGTTCGCGACTGAGGACCTGCGGCCCGGCATCTGGAACGTCGCATGGAACGCCAGTGCCGCGTTCAGCGGGTCGCGACGTGTCACGATTCCGGAGGTCGATTCGCACCACCTCGATCTCGATTTCCCTGCCACCCTGGTGAGGGGACGGGTTCTCGGCCGCGATGGGTTGCCGGCGCGGCGTGCGTTGGTTCGTGCGCTCGAAGAAAAGTCCGTGGCCATGACCGGAGCCGACGGTGAGTTCACGCTGGTTCTGCCGACCGGCCGACATCGCCTGCAGGCAGAGCGAGGCGCAGAACGATCGCCAATCTCGACCGTTGAAGTCGACGCGTCGAAACCGACACCGCAGACCGAACTCACACTCGATGCTGAGCCCGCCTCAGTGCGCGTCGCGGTCTTCCTCGCAGGACGTCCTGCACCCAACGTGTTCCTCCTCGCGCAGAGCGACGACGACACCACCAAGGTCCTCGTAACGGATGCCAACGGCACTGCCGCACTCGAGGCCCACGAGGAGTCGTCACGCCTGCGGTTTGCCGCGATGGGTCAGGGGCGCTGGTACTTCGGGCCATGGCTCGAGCGCGGCCAGTTCTCCGATGGGGTGACCATTCAGATGCCTGATGACGTCGGCTCCATCACGATAACCTCGGCCACTCCAGGCACCCCCGTTCCAGTCGTCCTGCAGCCCCAAGGATGGGATGTTACGCGCGCACTGACCTGGCTGAGCATCACGCCACGCCTTCCCCTCACCATCACAGGCCTGCCGGCCGGCACCTATACGATCGACCGACGCATCATCGATTTGAGAGCCGGAATGCACGAGCACGTCGAACTGAGGTGAACGGCCGGACGCCCTCGTGGGCGTCCCGACACGGCCTGCCTCGAGATCAGAGCCCCTCCCACTTCCGTCCGGAACCGCGGTCGACTACATTCGTCAGAGAAACGGCGGCAGGCCGCCCGGAGGAACTCTTGAGACGATTAGTGATGGGGTTGTTGGCAGTGACAGTGGTTCTCGTGGCGGTCCCGATGCAGGCAGGAACCTCCTGCGAGATGACCTTCACGATGTCCGGGTGGTCCGCGTTCTACAAGACGTCGTCCGGCAGCGGCGTGATCAAGTGCAGCAACGGGCAGAAGGCAAAGGTGAACGTGTCGTCGAAGGGCGGCGGGATCACGTTCGGCCGCTCGAAGATCAAGGACGCCATCGGCAAGTTCACCGAGGTCGACGACATCTCCGAGCTGTTCGGCTCGTACGGCCAGGGCGAAGCGCACGCGGGCGCGGGCAAGTCGGCCAAGGCATCGGTCGTGACGAAGGGCGACATCTCGCTCGCGATCGCAGGAAAGGGAACCGGCGTGGACGTCGGGATCTCGTTCGGGAAGTTCACGATCGAAAAAGCGAAGTGAGAAAGAGTGAGCGAGGGGCGCAGTCCCGCCCCTCATTTCACTCTTCACTCTTCACTCTTCACGTTCGTCATCCTCGGGTACGGGTTGCTGTGCGACGTGTAACGCGTCGCGCGGCCGTCGGGGCCGAGCTCGAAGACATACTCCTCGCCGAGCGTGTTGTCCTTCCGGATCCGTCGGAAGGTGTTGTCCCCCGTCTTGCGATACCGCTCGATGTTCTTGAGCGGCGTCATCGTCGGGAGAGCGACCGACGCGAGCTCGCCGCCCCACGAGAAGAAGAGCAGCTCACCGCCCCAGGGGAAGACGTCGTAGGAGCCGAGGTACGGCACGATCGCGGCGGATGGAGTCTCCGCCTTGCTGGAGGCCGCGGGCGCGAAGATGTCGTGAAGCGCGCGTGCATAGCCGCCGATGTTGACGCCGGAGGCGTTCGCGAGCACCGCAACGCCGATCTTGTCGTCGGGCTGCAGCATGAGCTGCGTCTGGAATCCAGGGCACGAGCCGCCGTGCCGGACGAACGTCTTGTCGTCCTCGCGAGTGACGGCGAAACCGAGGCCCCAGTAGGTCTTGAAGTCGGGATCGACCCAGTGGACGCGGTGCATCTCGCGCAGCGTGAGTCCGCTGAGGACCGCGTCGTCACGCCGGTCGAGCGCGCGGAACTGCCACGACGCGAACTTTGCGAGATCGGTCGCCGTCGACGCGAAGCCGGCGGCCGGTGCAATGCCTCGGACCTGGAAGATCGGGAGCACCGCGCGCGAGCCGTCGCGCCGCATGGCGCTGTGCCCCACTGCAAGCCGTTTCCCCTTCTCGTCGAGCGGCACCTCGGTCGTCGTCGACTCGAGCCCGAGCGGCTCGAGGATCTTCGCGCGCACGTACTCCGGATAAGGCGTCCCGGACTGCGCCGAAACGATCTCCCCCGCGAGCGTCATGCCGAGGTTCGAGTACTGGAAGTAGGTGTCGCTCGGATAGAGCGGCTTCTGTGATTTGAGACGCTCGACGATCTGGTCGTGGGTCGGGAACTCGTACTTTCCGGTCCAGTACGGATAGTCGGACTCGCGGGGCAGGCCGGACGAGTGCGTGAGGATCCCCTCGACCGTCACCGGACCGCTCTTCTCCGGCGGTTGCATGGTGAACCATCCGAGATACTTCGACACCGGCTGATCGAGGGCGACCTTCCCCTGATCGCGGAGCTGCATGACGGCGACGCTCGTGAAGAGCTTCGAGATCGAGCAGATGCTGTAGATCGTGTCGGGCGTTGCGGTGCGCTTCGTGGCGGGATCGGCGAAGCCGCTGCCACCACTCCAGAGGATGTCCTGGTCGTGGACGACCGCGGCGGACATCCCGGGGATCTGGTCGTAGGCGCGCTGCCCGTCGAGCCACGCGCGCGCGAATGCAACGGCTTCGGCCTTTGTGGGCGGCTTCTTCGCGGGTGTGTCCTGCGCCGCGGCGCCGATCGGGAGAAGGAGGACCGTGAGGAAGACGAGAAGACGCCGCATGCGCTACCTCCTGAAGGGCGGCATTCTAGCGGACGGGTGCGCCGGCGCCCCTCCAGGGCGCGTCTCCATTCCACACGGTTCCGGGGGTGTCGCTGCGCTCCACCCCCGGCTATTTGCCATCGCGGCTCCGCCGCGCCACTGAGGAGCAGGGACGACTCGCCGCGCCATTGAGGAGCCGGGACGACTCGCCGCGTCATTGAGGAGCAGAGACGACTCGCCGCGCCACTGAGGAGCAG
>JBAQWH010000721.1:0-1516 GCA_049298815.1 Thermoanaerobaculia bacterium
AGTGTGAAGTGTGAAAGGAGGCCGGCTATCGGCCCCTCTGCGCTCTCCTTTCACACTTCACACTTCACACTTCACACTTGCTACTCTTCCCTCCCGATGGCTGTCGAACGGATCGGCGAGACGTTTCTCGCGGAGGCGCCGAAAACCTTGCTGCTCGAGCAGGGGTTCCGTTTCACGCATGGGCAGGTCATCGCGCCGTTCTCGATCACCTACGAGACGTTTGGTGAGCTGAACGCGACGAAGTCGAACGCAATCCTGGTCTGTCACGCGCTTTCGGCCAGCGCGCACGCCGCCGGCGTCTACACGCGCGACGAGAGCGAGCGGCCCGGCTGGTGGGATGGCCTGATCGGACCGGGAAAGGCGCTCGACCTCGACGAGTACTTCGTCGTCTGCGTGAACCTGCCCGGCTCGCCGTTCGGCACGACCGCGCCGAAGTCGATCGATCCGAAGAGCGGCAGGCCGTTCGGTTCGCACTACCCCTGGGTGACGATCGAGGACATGGTCGAGTCGCAGAAGGCGGTGCTGAAGCACCTCGGGATCAAGCATCTCCGCGCGATTGCCGGCGGCTCGCTCGGCGGGATGCAGGTGTTGATGTGGTGTGCGATGTATCCGAACGCGGCCGACGCGATCGTGGCGATGGCCACCGGGCCGACGGTCCCGGTCCACGGCGTCGGCTGGCACATCCTCGGGCGCAAGATCGTCGAGGCCGACCAGCGCTTCAACGGCGGCGACTACTACGACAGCGGCAGCGAGCCGCTGCGCGGACTCCAGGTCGCGCGGATGCTCGGACACATGACCTACCTGTCCCACTCCGCGCTCCAACGGAAGTTCGGCCGGCGGCGACGCGCCGAGACCCGGCAGTTCGAGATCGAGTCGTATTTCGAGTATCAGGGGAGGAAGTTCGCCGAGCAGTTCGACGCGAACTCGTACATCCGCGTTCAGGCGGCGATGGACGAGATGGACCTCGAGGAGCAGTTCGGCTCACTGCACGCCGCCTTTGCCCGCTGGCGCGGACGGACGCTGCTGATGTCCTTCGACACCGACTGGCTCTTCCCGCTGGGCGAGCTCGAGCGGGTAGCCGGAGCGATGCGATCCCTCGGCGTCGACGTCTGCCACGAGCAGATCATGTCGACCAACGGCCACGACACCTTCCTCATCGACTTCCACCTCTTCGCGGACAAGGTGCGGCAGTTCCTGGAGAAGGGGCTGTGCGTGGAGCGGAGCGGCGAGGAGCACGGTCCGCGCAGCGGCGCATAGTCCCAGGGAAAGCGGCGTGAGGTCCACACCACGCAAGCCGTCGCACCCGCGCGTTGCCGCGCGCAATCCCGCGCGTATGAAGCACATCGTTCCGCGCGAATCGAGCGCGCGTAGCGCGCGATAGAGCGTAGCCCCCGGCTTCAGGGCGTGTTGCCGAACGTGTGCTTATTAATATGCTGTATTAATGTGTATAATATCGTGCAGGTGGTTACCTCTGCATGATGACCAAGGAAGTCCCTGTACAGAACGCGTTCTTTCC
>JBAQWH010000722.1:0-1671 GCA_049298815.1 Thermoanaerobaculia bacterium
CGGGGCGGTATTGGCGAACACGGCTCCCTGCTGCCCCGCGATCTTTGCTGCAAATCGGGTCATCGGCATGTGACACGCGGAGCACTCGTTCTCGATCGCCGCAGCGGCCGCCGGGTGGTCGAGCGTCTCGCGCCGCACCGAGGCCTGCCAGTACGGGTCTCGCGCCGCGTTGGCCATCATCGACGCGCGCCATCCGGACGCGATCGAGACCTCCTGTCCATTGGACACGATGCCGTTGTGGCAGCCGATGCACTGCGTCGAGCGGGTGAACAGAGCGTCCGGTGCCGGTGCCGCGCCCTGCGGCTGCGCGGTGACGGCGGCGGCAACGAGGAGGATCAGCAGCGCGCTACCAGCCATCGGTCAGCCCTCCATCGAACCAGTCCCAGAGGATGTACAGGACGAGTTGCGGGTCGGTGTCGCCGCGATCGTTGAGCGGCATCCGCACTCCGATCGCGCCGAGGATGTGCTGCCGCGTGCTCAGGCTGACCTGAACGCCGGGCATCCAGTCCCAGTGGAACCGGAGCGTGGACTTCAGGTCGCCTTTGCCGAGTACTTCGACCATCGGAGACCACGTCCGTCCGAAGCGTCCTTCGGTGAACGAACGGCCTGCCGCGACGCGGAAGAACCCCTCGTCGTCGTGACCGCTCTCGAACGGCAGCTCGGCGCCGGTCTGCACGTGAACGAAGCCGTCGCCGGGAAGGATCTGCCCGAAAGCCAGGAACGGCTCGAAGGCTGCGGTCCCGCTGCCGAAGCCGCGCGACTCGCTGCCGGTTGGCAGCTTCACTTCTCCCGCGATGGAGAAGATCGTCCCGCGCGCCAGACTGTGGAACATCACCCGCTTCATGCCGAGGGCGATGTCACCGATTCCTCCCGACGTCGATGCCGGCTGGCCGGGTGCTCCTCGCCGCTCCTGCCATGAGAACGGGACGATGACCTCGAGCTGATTGCGCGCCCCGAGCCGCTTCTCGTAGATCAGTTTGTTCGCGGCCGCGCCGGGGCCGTCGAGCGCGTACGAGGTGGTGATCACCGCCTCGTCTTCCGGAAACGCCTTCTCGGTCGCGAGGGGACGCGGAAGATTGAGCTCGCCCCGCGGCCAGGCAGGGTCGGTGCAGAAACTGCGGATCTTGAGCATCGCGAGCTTGGCCTGCTCGCTGGTCAGCGCCGCGTCGTAGGCCGGCATCTCGCGCGCGAACGCACGTCCCGGCCCACCGACGTGGGTCACCGCGAGCCAGTCCGAGTCCGGCTCACGCGGCGCGAACTGGCAGTCGGTGAAGTCGGGCAGGGGCATCTCGAGGCCAACCCTCTCGGGCGGGGCGCCACGCCCGTCCTCGCCATGACAGGCGGCACAGGCGGCGGTGTAGACGCTGTCGGGGGTGTCGCCGGGCGCGGCCAGAAGTGGCGGCAGGAAAAGCAGCGCGAGTGTCGCGATTCCGAGGCGGTGCATCGTTCCCTCCTCGGGAAGCATCGTCTTCCCCGTCGGGAGAGGGGACGGTGACGCCGCGTACGCGACGCAGTGTCCATCGCTGTACTAATAAACAGATGGCATTAATGTGACTGATTGCTGGACGCCAGTTGTGATGCGAGCACCTCGAGGTGGGCGGGTGACGTCCCGCAGCAGCCGCCTGCGATCGGGAGGTTCATCGCGCGGAGCAGCTCCAGGACGCCGCGGGC
>JBAQWH010000723.1:0-7504 GCA_049298815.1 Thermoanaerobaculia bacterium
TCCCCGGCCTCGTAGAAGGCGCGGGCCTGCGTCAGGCGACGCTCGGCGAGCTCGATGTTCCCGTGCTCGACCTCGATGCGGCGGTCCGCATTCACGACCGCGAGATAGCTCGACGCGACGCGCAGCAGGACCCCGTCCTCTGCACTCGCCGCACTCTCCTTCGCGTTCTCGACGCCGAGCTTCGCCTGCGAGTACGCACGGAGCTCACGGCCCCCGGCGTACACCGGCTGCGTGAGGATGAGCGCGTAGTTCCAGTCGTTGCGCGGGAGGATCGTGAACCCGTCGTCGCCCTCACCGAACTTCTGCTCGATGCTGTTGCGCGTCAGCGCTCCGTTGACCGTGATGCGGGGCATGACGGCGGAGAGCAGACCGCTCTTCGTCGCTTCGGCGAAGCCGATCTCGGCGCGGGAGATCTCGACCGTGTCGTTGACCTCGAGCGCCCGCGTCAGCGCCTCGTGCAAGGTCAGCTTCGTCTGTGCCGATGCGGCACCCGCCCACAGGGCGATCGCTGCTGCAATTGCCAGTCGTTTCATGCTCAGTTCCGTCTCCGTACCCCGTCGAGAATCAGCGACGTGATCAGATCGACGTCGGCCTCCTCGGGGGGGTGGGTCGTTTCCGTGATCCGCTGAAGGATCAGCGCCGCGCTCCCTTCGATGATGAAGAGCGCGAGGCGGTACGGGTCCATCTCGCGGATCTCTCCGCGCTCCATCGCCTTCGCCAGCAGGTCTGCGAAAGCCTGCACGCGGGCCTCGTACTGGTGCCCGCACGTCTGCTTCTGCCGCCTCTGCCGCTCCGGGGTCCCTTCCGGCATCCGGAGCGAGAGGTAGAGCCGGAAGAACTCGCGGTTCTCGCGAAAGAACGCGAGATGTGCCGCGTTGATCGCACGCAACTTCTGCTCGAACGGCATGTCGCCGCCCAGGTCGGCGTCGATCCGTTCCATCAGCTGGGTGATCGCACGCTCGAAGGTCTTCTCGACCAGCTCGTCGCGATCGCGGAAGTAGAGATAGATCGTCCCTTTCGCGACGCCGGCCTCTTCGGCGATGTCCTGCATGGTCGCTGCAGCCATCCCTTTACGAGCGATGACACGAAGTGTTGCATCCTGCAGCGACTGGATGCGGAACTCCTGGACCACTTCCTCTTTCGACTTCTGATGAGCCATCTTCTTGACCTTTGTGTTCATGCCACTGAACGAGCGGTCAGTGAAGCAGAATTTTGGGTCAGATGGAAGTACGGAAGGGTCAGCGTGGCAGGAATGTAACAGGCGGTGGGTTCCTCGGGGTTCCTCGGGTTCCTCGGGGTTCCTCGGGTTCCTCGGAGTTCCTCGGGTTCCTCGGAGTTCCTCGGGTTCCTCGGAGTTCCTCGGGTTCCTCGGGGGGGTCCTCGGCCGTGGGCTACGAGCCTTCACCCTCTCCCGGCGGGAGAGGGTCGCCGCGGCGAGCGAAACGAGACGCGGCGGGGTGAGGGATGCCCCCACTCCGCAGGCACCCGCGCCTCTACGAGGTCACCAGCTCGCGATCACTGCTCTTCGCCCGGTCGAGATACGCCTCGCGCAGCCCGTCCTCGAACGCGGCGGTGAGGGTCGAGATCCCCTCGAGTCCCACGCTCAGGCGAACGAGTCCGTCCGTGATGCCGCGCGCGAGGCGGTCGGCTTCCGGGACGACCGAGTGGGTCATCGATGCGGGGTGCTGGATGTACGAAACGACCGCACCGAGGCTGACGGCGAGCTCCATCGGTGTGTCGTGGCGGGCGAAGAAGTTCATGAGGCGGACCGCCGGCTTGTAGCCTCCCTCGAGCTCGAACGCGATCACGCCGCCGCTGCGGCGCATCTGCCGTTTGCCGAGGCGGTGCTGCGGGTGGCTCTTCAGCTCGGGATACCAGACGCGCTCCACGCGCGGGTGCTCCTCGAGCAGCTTCGCGACCGCTTCGGCGTTGTCACACGACGCGTCGATCCGTTGCGGCAGGGTCTGCACGCAGAGCGAGTTGATCCAGCTGTCCATCGGGCTCGGCGTCGGGCCGAGGTCCTTGGCCATCACGAAAAAGTCTTCCTTCATGAAACGCCAGGGGCCGAGCACGTGGCCGCCGATCGAGGTGCTGTGGCCGTTGACGTACTTGGTGGTGCTCTGGATGACGAAGTCGGCGCCGAGCCGGAAGGGCTGCTGCAGGTACGAGCTGCAGAAGGTGTTGTCGACGACGAGGAGAGCGTCGTGGTTCCGGGCGAGTTTGCCCAGCGCACGCAGATCGGAAATGCCGAGGTTCGGGTTGTCGGGCGACTCGACGAAGAGGACGCGGACGTTCGGGTGCTTCCGCAGGAGCTCGGCGACCTGGGCGAGGTTCGTCATGTCCGCGAAGTGCCAGTCGATGCCCCACTTCTTCGCCATCGAGCGCATCAGGCTGTCGGTGCAGCCGTAGACGTTCCCCGCGATGATCGCGTCCCCGCTGTTGAGGAGCGCGAGAAGCGTGGTCGAGATCGCTCCCATCCCGGACGCGAGCACCATGCTCCCGACCGTCGGCTCCGACTCGTCGGCCTCGAGCGCCCGGTCGACCAGGTGCTGACACTCGAGCTGGAAGAGCACCCGCTCGAGGTACTCGGTCGTCGGGTTCCCGAGCCGCGTGTAGATCCGTGCGAACGGCTTCTCCCCGCTACGGCTGTGGCCGAGAAAACGGTTCGCGCCGTCCTTCACGTTGCGGAATGCAAACGTGCTGCGCTGCTGGATCTCGGGCAGACCCGTCCCGACGCAGATCGACGCAAAGCGGTCCCGGTCGAGAAACGGCTCGTCGGTGAGGAGGTACTTGTCCTTCCTCTCCTGCCACCAGTCCCACCATTCGAAACGTTTCATCACGAGCCTCCGGCGCGCATCGTGTCGCCCCTGAGAACCACGAACCGTGCCGCCGCGCACGTCGATGCGTGAGGGAGGGAGGAGGAAGAGTGAAGAGTGAAGAGTGAAGAGTGAAAGGGGCGACGGCGACGGTGTTCCTCCGTGCTCCTCCGTGTCCTCTGTGCCTCTGTGGTGAATTCACGTTCGGTTCACCACCGAGACACAGAGAACACAGAGGGCGAGGGGTAGTGACTGAAGTCCGCCCTCCCTCAGTACTTCAGGAACGCCTTTCGTCTCTCGACGAACTCGGCGGTATCCCACAGCGCGCGCATCTCTTCGAGCCGTTTCCCTGCGCGGATCGCCTCCAGTGTCGGCTTGTGCCTCAGCAGGCGCTGCATCTTGTCGACCGGGAACTGCGCCGGATAGAGCCGCGCCAGCGCGCTGGCGATCGCGACCCCGAGGTCGACCGAGCGGAGCGCGGCGCGATCGGTGATCCGCATCCGGACCCCGCCGCATTCTTCGCCCTTGTGAATGCTCGCCGTCGGCGTGAATCGCACGGCCTCGAAGGCAACCCCCGGAATTGCGCCGACCTCGCGAATCAGAGCCGCGCCGTCGAGGTAGGGAGCGCCGAGAATCTCGAACGGAGTGTCGGTGCCCCGCCCGACCGAGATCGCGCTCTCCATCAGCCCGATCCCCGGATACAGCCCTGCCGCCGCGACCGAGCGCATGTTCGGCGAGGTGTTGATCCAGGGAAGGCCGGCCTCGTCCTGCCACTGCTCGCGCTTCCAGCCGCGCGCCGTCACGACCTGCAGGTCGACCTTGATCCCCCGCTCGACGCGGAACATCTCCGCGAGCTCGCCCACGGTCATCCCATGCCGCACCGGCAGCTTGTGCCATGCGACGAAGTCCGCTTCGCCCTCGAGCTGCGGTCCTTCGACGCCGACCCCTCCGATCGTGTTCACGCGATCGAGGACGAGGAACGTCACGCCGGCCTCGGCCGCCGCCTCCATCGCGAGCCCCATTGTCGAGATGTAGGTGTAGAAACGCGCGCCGATGTCCTGGATGTCGAACACGAGCACGTCCAGCCCGGCGAGCTGCTCCGGCGCCGGCTTCCTCCGCTCGCCGTAGAGGCTGTGGACCGGGAGGCCGGTCACCTCGTCGACCGAGTCCTCGATCTTCGCGTCGAACGTCCCTCGAATTCCGTGCTCGGGGCTGAACAAGGCGACCAGGTTCACCTCGGGTGCGCTGCGCAGCAGGTCGGCGGTCGGATTGCCGGTCCGGTCGATCCCGGTGTGGTTCGTGATGAGTCCGACCCGTTTGCCTTTCAGCGGCGCGTACCCACCCGCATGCAGCGAATCGACGCCGTTCCACGCATCGGCCCCGCCGACGATCCAGCCGACGCTTCCGCCTGGTCGTGGCGCGAGCGCCTGATCCGTCTTCGAGACTCCGGCGGCGTGCGCGACCGCAGTGCCGAGCTTCTTCTGCAGCGCGACCACGCTCTGCCGTCCCTGCGGATGCACGCGGTTCGACAGCGCCACGTAGAACGTCTGCGACCACGGATCGATCCAGAGGAACCCGCCGGTCCAGCCGGTGTGCCCGAACGAGCCGATCGGGAAGACGTCGCCGCGCGGACGCGCGTAGCCGGAATCGATGTCGAAGCCGCCGGCACGACGGATCGCCACCTGCGGCGGCGACTGCACGGACGTCATCCGCTTGACCGTTGCGGCGGACCAGACGCCGCCTCCGCTTCCGAGCATCGCGTGGGCGAATTTCGCGAGGTCGGCGGTCGTGGAAAAGAGGCCCGCATGGCCCGCCACCCCACCCATTCGCCGCGACGTCGGGTCGTGGACCACTCCGCGGAGGACCTGGCCGTCGACGCGCTCGGTCGGAGCGATCCGACGGGACTGCATCGGCAGGAACCGCGAGTCGGTCATCCCGAGCGGCTCGAAAATCTCGCGCCGTGCAAAGACGTCGAGCGGGTCGCCGGAGACGCGGCGCACGATCTCGCCGAGGATGATGAAGCCGACGTCGCTGTAGCGGAAGACGAACCCGGGACGGTTCAGCGGCTTCTCCGCCAGCGCGTGCGCGATTCCTTCCGTATAGCCGCTCCACGGCACGCGGAGATCGAGGCTCGGCCGCAGCCCCGAGCTGTGCGTGAGCAGATGCCTCACGGTCACGGCCGGATCGGTGAACTCCGGCAGGTAGGTCCGGACCGACGCATCGAGGTCGACCTTGCCTCGCTCGATCAACAGCCAGATCGAAGGGGCGGTTGCGACGACCTTCGTGATCGAGGCGACGTCGAAGATCGTGTCGGCAGTCATCGCCTCGACGCCCGGCTCGATCGCGCGGTTGCCGTACACCCGTTCGAAGACGGCCCCGTTCCTCTCGATCCGGACGACAGCCCCGGGAATCCGTTTCTGCTCCATCGCCTCGCCGATCGCCGCATCGACTTCAGCCAGGCCGGCCGGATCGAACTGCGGCGGAGTGACGGAAAGCTGAGGAGCCGAGGAGACGCAGGCGGCGAGAAGAAGAACCAGCGGGAGAATGCGCGCGGTTTTCACGGGGGGAATGGTAGCGCTGTGCGGGCGCGGGCGGGGGGATTAGGAGGATGGGAACCAATAGGACAATAGGACCTATGGGACCAATAGGACCTATAGGAGCCCACCCACCCGGGCGGGAGGGTCCTATAGGTCCCATAGGTCCTATTGGTCCTATTCTCCTATCGTCACCGGACACCGTCCCCTGATCTCGGCGTCGCCGAAGATCGCGCGGACGGCGGCGACCTGCGCGACCGGCTGGATGCCGTAGGCGCAGAGGATCGTCGACGCACGCGGGAGGGCGGTCGCGACGTAGGGGCTTCCGAGGAGCACGGCGACGGTCTTCTCGCCGGCGCGCTCGACGATGGAGCGCACGACCTCGGGGACCGCGATCCGTCCGGCGCCCGAGCGCGGCCGCAGCGCGAGCAGCATCACGATCGCGTCGCCGTCCACGTCCGCACCGTCCTCGACCCGGCTGCGCGAGTCGAACGTGAAGACCTGCACGGACGGCACCCGCGTACGGAGCTCCCTGAGCCCCTCGGCGATCGGGAGATCGGACTCCGGAAGGTCGGTCGCGACGACGACCGCGATCTGCTTTGCGCGGAGCGGGAGCATCCCGCCGCGGTCGCGCAGGAGCGTGATGGCCCGCTGCGCGATCGTCTCAGCGACGCCTCGATGCATCGCCGAATCGACCTCGCGGAAGATCTCGGCCGCGGGAGCGACGCCGTGGTGGACCCGCTCCTTCGCCTGAAGGATGCGGCGGACCGACTCGTCGATGCGGGCCTCGCTGAGCCGGCCAGACTCGACCGCGCGCCGCACACCGAGGATTGCCACATCGGGATCGGCGGAGTAGACGATCTGGTCCTCCCCTGCTTCGATCGCCCGCACCGCGGCTTCGCCTGGATCGAAGTGCGCCACCAGTCCGCCCATCTCGAAGGAGTCGGTGACGACGAGGCCGTCGAAGCCGAGCTCGTGCCGTAGCAGTCCATCGATGATCGGCTTCGAGATCGTGGCCGGAATCGTCCCGCGCCGCGTGATCTCGTGCTCTTCCGTCCCGTAGACGTTCTCCCGGGTCGAGTCGCCGAAGCGCCGCACCGGAACCTCTTCCGGGTCGAGTGACGGGATGGCCAGATGGCCGATCATGATCGAGCCGACTCCGGCCGCGATCGCCGCGCGGAACGGGACGAGCTCGACTGCGTCGAGCCGCGCGCGGTCGACGTCGAGCACCGGAAGGGCGCGGTGCGAATCGACGTGCGTATCGCCGTGTCCCGGAAAGTGCTTCGCCGTCGCGAGACAGCGCTCGGACTGAATTCCGCGGATCACCGCGGCGACGTACTTCCCGACCTCGTGCGGATCCTCTCCGAAGCTGCGCGTGTTGATCACCGGATTCTTCGGGCTGACGTTCACGTCGGCCACCGGCGCGTAGATGTGGTTGATGCCGATCGCCCGCGCTTCGCGCGCGGTGATCCTCCCCTGCTCCTCGGCGAGCGAGAGATCGCCGGCCGCCGCCACGGCCATCGCCGAGGGCCAGAAGGTGGTGTCGGTGAACCGCATCCCGATCCCCGCCTCGAGGTCGGCGCTGATGAGCAGCGGGACGCGAGCGGCCGCCTGCAGCCGCTCGTTGAGGAACGCCGTCTCGTAGACGTTCGACAGGAACCAGATCACCCCGCCGACGTGGTTCTCCTCGACGTGCCGGAGAAGCTCGCGATACGCCAGCGACGACTCGCCCATGAACGTGCCGCGCCCGGCGACGACGAAGAGCTGGCCGATCTTCTCGTCGAGCGTCAGCCGCGCGATGTCCGGTGCCTTCATGCAATCCTCTCCTGCTGCGAGGGACGGCTGCCGGCGACGAGCCATCCGATGACGAACGTGGTGATCGATCCGACGACGGTGTACCAGGGCCAGGCGACCGGCGTCCCGAGCCACACCGCAAGGACCGCGAGGAGTCCCGCCGTCATGCCGGCGAGCGCGGCAGGCGTCCCGCCCCGCCGCGTCGCACCGAGGAAGAAGACGCCGAGGATCGGGCCGTTGATGAGCGAGGCGACCGCGAGGGCCGTGCTCAACGCGGACCGCTGCTCGTACTGCAGCGCGATACCAACGCCGATCTGCGCCAGCCCGGCGATCACGGTCACGAGGCGCGACACGTTGAGG
>JBAQWH010000724.1:0-9962 GCA_049298815.1 Thermoanaerobaculia bacterium
CCTTGAATCCTCTGCCCGTGAGGAGCAGCACCGCGATCGAGCCGACCCCGCCCGCCGCACCGGTGACGATCACGGGCCGTTCCGACGGGGCGACGCCCGCGCGCTCGAGTGCCATCACACAGAGCATCGCCGTGAATCCCGCTGTCCCGATCTGCATTGCCTGCTTGGGCGAGAGGGCCGGCGGAAGCGCGACGAGGGCGTCGGCAGCAAGCCGCTGTCGCTGGGTATAGCCGCCCCATGACTGCTCGCCGAGGCCTTGCCCGACTGCGACGACCCGGTCGCCGGGGCGGAACTCGTCGCTCGTCGACTCGAGCACGGTTCCCGCGAGGTCGATGCCGGGCACCATCGGGAACTTCCGGATGATCCGCCCGCTGCCGGTCACGGCGAGGCCGTCCTTGTAGTTCAGGGACGAGTACGCGACGTCGACGAGCAAGTCGCCTGCGGGCAGGTCCTCGTTGGTGAGGTCGCGAAAGGCGACCGTGTATCCGTCGGCTGTCTTTTCTGCGAGGAGCGCGCGAAAGCTGCTGTTCATGGACGGGATTGTATTCATGCGCGGTATCTTTGGGCCGACGGAGGGTTGTCGATGCTTCAGCAGACGTTTCTGTTCATTCACTCGTGGCTCCGCTGGGCGGTGCTCCTGTTCGGACTCATCGTCGTGGTGCTCGCAGTCGCGCGCTGGCTGAAGAAGGATGCGTGGGACGGGAAGGTGGACCGCTTCGGTCTCCTCTACACGATCACGCTCGACGTGCAGCTCGTGCTCGGAGTGCTGCTGTTCGCGGTGTTCACGCCGTGGCTCAGCACGCTGATGTCGTCGCCCGCGGCCGCAATGTCGTCGCGCGTCGCGCGCTACTGGACCGTCGAACACGGGTTCGGGATGATCATCGCGCTCGCGTTCGCGCACGTCGCGCGGATCGTCGCGCGCAAAGCCAGCGATGCCGTCTCCAAGCACCGCCGCGCCGCGATCTGGTTCGGCCTGTCGCTCATCACCCTGCTGCTCACGCTTCCCTGGCCGTTCATGGCCTACGCGCGTCCGCTGTTCAGGGTGGGGTAGGAGTTTCACGCACCGGGAGGGCGGAGGCGGGGTGAAGAGTGAAGAGTGAAGAGTGAAGGGTGAAAGAGCGCGGCGGAGAATCCATTCTGCTGTGGGCCGACGTCCACGTTGGCCCGGCGAGCCGCGGAGCGGCGAAAGAGTAAAGCCCGAGGCGTCAGCCCCGGGGTGATTGCAGCCAGGAATTGGAGCCGCGGAGCGGCGGAAGAAGCGCCTCTTCCGCCACGCTCGTTCTCCCGCGGCTTGCGCCGCGGGCTACATTCTTTCGCCGCTCCGCGGCTGAGCGCGCTGCGCGGTTGTTCCCCTCAGCCCGCCCGCCCCAATGCAGGGGGTCCTTCGCCGTGCTGCGCTCCTTCGTCGCTCCGCCGGCTCAGGATGACAGCTGAGATTGCGCTCCTGCGGCACTAGCCCCGACTCTCACTCGTTCATGCGGTACGTGTCGCGGAGCGCGTAGACCTCGGTCTCCCAGATCCGTCCGAAGCGGCCTGCATCGAAGGCCGGCCGCTTCAGGAGGCGCAGCGCCATCGCCGCCTGTTGCTCGGTGGCGCCCGACCGTTCGTGGAGCGCGAGTGCGTAGCTCGAGAAATCTCTGACGAAGACGTCGAAGACCTGGTCGAGCGCGTCGTCCGAGAGCCCCTGATGCTCCGCTCCTTCGAGGACGAGGTGTGCGTAAACCGCGAGCGCGAAGAGGTCGCCCACCGCGAGCAGGAGGTCGACGTCCTTCGCCTGTTCCTCCGATGGCGCAGCTGCCGCGACGAGCTCACGGAAGGCGCTGAGCTGCTCACGGAAGAGGGTGACGTTCGGGATGCGGGCGTACTTGTCGAACGCAGGGGCGAAGTCGTGGAAGCGGATCTTGCCGAGGCCGCTGGCGGATCCCTGCGCGAAGAGGAACGCGTCGTGTCCCGCCTCGGTACGCCGGCCGACCTCCGGCATCGGGGCCGGCCGGAAGAGCCAGTTCGCGAGGAACTTCACGATGAGCGCGATGTTGACGTGCACCGTCCCTTCGAGCTTCGGCAGTGCGCGGATGTCGCGCGCAGCCATCTCGAAGTAGACGTCCTTCTCGAAACCCTTCGCCGCGATGACGTCCCACAGCAGATCGATGGCCTTCTCTCCCTCGGTCGTGACCTTCATCTTCATGACCGGGTTGTAGAGCAGGTAGCGGCGGTCCTCGAGCGATGCGGCGCGCAGGTAGTCGGAGGCGCGGAACGCGAACACCTTCATCGCGACCAGCCGCGCCCAGGCGTCGACGAACATCCGCGCGACATGCGGGAAGTCGGTCACGGCCATGCCGTAGAGACGGCGGGCGGATGCGTGGTTCAGCGCTTCGTGGAAGGCGTGCTCACAGATGCCGATCGACGCCCAGCCGAGGTTGTACTTGCCGACGTTTACGGTGTTGAGCGAGGCGTCCCACGCGTCGCGGCCCTGGATCAGCACCTCGCCGGCGGCGACCGGATAGTCCTTGAGCTCGAACTCGGCGACGTAGGACTGGCTCGCGACGACGTTCTTCACGAGGTTGTAGCCGGGGCGTTTCGGGTCGGCGGCGAAGAAGACGTAATCGCCGCTGCCGGCCATCTTGCCGAAGACCGAGACGATCGCGGCCTCGTTGCCGTTGCCGATGTAGTACTTCGAGCCGTTCGCGAGGAACGAGCCGTCGGGCTGCGGGACGAGCGTCATGGAGCTCGAGTAGATGTCGGCGCCGTGCTCTTTTTCCGAGAGGCCGAAGGCGAAGATGCCGCCGTTGGCGAGCGCCTCCGCGGTCTTGTTCCGCATCGCGTCGTTGCGGCTCATCCACAGCGGGCCGAGGCCGAGGATCGAGACCTGCCACGTGTACCAGTAGCAGAGGCCGTAGAAGCCGAGAACCTCGTTGACGAAGCAGTTGCGGGAGGTATCCCACCGGGAGTCGGGGCCGCCGAGGCCGGGAGGGGTGAGGAGGTCGGCAAAGATCCGCTCACGCTTCACGAAATCGAGGAAGTCGGCGTACCAGACGCGGTCGATGTCGTCCTGCCGCAGACGCGCTTTTCCTTTCGCCTCGAAGAAGTCGATCGTTTTCGTCACGATCTCCTTCGAGCGAGGGTCGAGCGGGAGCGAACCGAGGTTCCGGGGATTCAGCAGGATCATGTCGTCCTCCGGCCGAACAGAGTACGGGAAGGGGAGGACGTTTTGCGCGGATCGACGGTACGGAATGCCTCAGGCAGGGGGGACGTCCGCACTCCGGGCTCCGTGTCCTCCGTCGCGGTGTGCTCGCAATTCCTCGGTGACGAGGCGGTGCAGGTCGTCCGGTGGGAGCGGGTGACTGAAGAGAAAGCCCTGCATCAGGTCGCAGCCCGCGCCGACGAGGAAGTCGCGCTGGCTGGTGGTCTCAACTCCTTCGGCGACTGCTTCGAGGCGGAGGCTGCGCGCCAGGCCGATGATGCCGAGGACGATCGCGGCACTGTCCGGATGATGGAGGTCGTGCACGAAGGAGCGGTCGATCTTCAACTGGTCGATCGGGAACCGGCGGAGGTACGCGAGCGATGAGTATCCTGTGCCGAAGTCGTCGACCGAGATGCAGACGCCGAGGGACTTGAGCTCGGCCAGGACCCCGGCTGCCTCGCCGGCGTTCTCCATGATCGCGCTCTCTGTGATCTCGAGCCGGAGGAGGCGGGGTGGCAGGCCGCTCTCCTCGAGGCAGCGCCGCGTGATCTCGACGAGGTTGCGGTCGTGGAACTGTCTGGCCGAGAGGTTGACGCCGACGCGCAGCTCGAACCCGGCATCCAACCACTGGCGTGCCTGCCGGCACGCGGTCTTCATGACCCACTCGCCGATGGCGACGATCAATCCTGTCTGTTCGGCGAGCTTGATGAAGGCCTCGGGCAGGATGAGGGGGCCGCTGCCGGTGCGCCAGCGCAGCAGCGCCTCGATATTGGCGGTCGGTTTCCCGTCGAGGCTGACGATCGGCTGGTAATGCAGAAGGAGCTCGTCGCGCGCGAGCGCTCCGCGGAGTTTCGACTCGAGCTCGAGCCGGCGGAGGGCCTCCTCGTTCATCCCCGCGGTGTAGAAGCGGAACGTGTTGCGGCCCGCCTGTTTGGCGCTGTACATCGCGGTGTCGGCGTTGCGCAGGAGCGTGTCGTAGTCCCCGCCGTCCTCGGGGAAGACGGCGACTCCGATGCTTGCGGTCACGTTGATTTCCCGGCTTCCGACCGGCATGGGGCGGTCGATGGCGCGCAGGATCCCGGTGCACATCGTCGGCACGTCCTGGAGGTCTTCGAGGTCGGAGAGGATGACGAACTCGTCGCCGCCCAGGCGTGCGAGCGTGTCGCGGTCGCGCACGCAGGAGGAGATGCGCGCGGCGAGGTCGCGCAGGATCGCGTCACCCGGTCCGTGACCGAGGCTGTCGTTGATCCGTTTGAAGTCGTCGACGTCGAGAAAGAGCAGCGCTACGGAGCGGCCGTGGCGCGCAGCGAACGCGATGGCCTGCTCGGTGCGGTCGCGGAGGAGGTTGCGGCTCGCGAGGCCGGTGAGCGCGTCCTGGTTGTTCTGCCGCTCGAGCTGCTCTTCGTACTGTTTACGCTCGGTGATGTCGTTGATGATGCCGACGTAGTGCGTGGTGTGCCCGGCCGCGTCCCGCACCGGCGCGATCGAAAGCTCGCTCCAGAACAGGCCGCCATCCTTGCGGTAGTTGCGCAGGACCGCCTGCCCCTCGCGATGCTCGCGGATCGCCGCATCGACCTCCGCGACGCCGAACTGCTCGGTGTCGTCGCCCATCAGGAAGTCGGGGCTCCGTCCGAGTGCCTCGACCTCCGAGTAGCCGGTGATGCGCGTGAAGGCCGGATTGACGTAGGTGATGCGGAGGCGTCCGTCCGCTGGGCTGGTGATCATCACGCCGTTCGCGGAAGCCTCGATGGCGCGGCTGTTCAGCCGGACCGCTTCGAGGCTGGCGAGGAGACGCTCTTCCTTTTCAAAGTTCTCGAGTGCGAACGAGACGTCGTTCGCCATCTCGATGACGAGATCCCGCAGCCTGTCGTCGAAGAAGTTCACCTCGGAGGCATAGAGGCTGATGGCTCCGACTGCGCGCCCGCCGATGCGAAGCGGGAGCGAGATCACCGCGCGCAGCCCCGCCTCCCGCAGCGCCCCGGCGATCGGGGAGAGCGCATCGTCGGCATCGAGGTCGTTGCTTTGGTAGATGCGATCCTCTCCCAGCGCGAATTCGACCGGTACCCGCGGCGGCCCTGCGAGACTGAACGGCCGGAACCGCGCAAGCCACGACTCCCAGTCGCCGTTCCAGGCGATTGGCACGATCTCGTTCGTATCCGAGTCGATCATGCCGATCCAGGCGAGTTTGAGTCCGCCGCGCTCGACGGCGATGCGGCACACGGCGCGGAACAGCTCTTCGCGATCGCTGCAGTGCACGATCGCCTGGTTCGTTTCGCTGAGCGCCGCATAGAGCCGGTTGAGGCGGATGATGTGCTCCTCGGACGCCGCGAGCTCGGCGACGCGCTGCTCGAGCTGCTCGGTCCGCTGCTCGAGCTTTCCGACCAGCACCTCGCTGTAGAGCTTGAGCGTCTCCTCCTCGGTTGCGTCGGCCACTCTGGACGCGACGTGCGTCTGGCCCGCAGAGTCGAGCACGTCGTGTACGCGGCGCATGAAGATCTCGGGCTCGGCCGGCTTGACGATGAACGCGTCGGCGCCGAGGTCGAGAGCCAGCTTCTCGTCCTTCGGCTGGGTGTAGGTCGCCGTGTAGACGATGAAGGGGACCTCGCACAGGGTGGGGTCGCGGCGCCATTCACGCAGCAGGGTGTAGCCATCCATCACCGGCATCATCAGGTCACTGATGACGAGCGCCGGCTTCACCTGCCGCGCCTTTTCCAGCGCCTCGACGCCGTTGCGGGCCTCGTCGACGGTGAAGGAATAGGCCTCCAGCAGGGCGCGAAGCAGCCAGAGGTTCTCGGTCCTGTCGTCGACGACGAGTGCGTGCCTCATGACGCCTCTCCCGCAAAAGACTCGACCTGATCGGCGAAGGTCTGAGGGTCGATCGGCTTCTCGAGGTAGCCGCTGCAGCCGGCCTCGAGACAGCGCTCGCGGTCTCCAGCCATCGCGTACGAGGTCACGGCGATGAGCGGCACGACGGCGAGCTTCGGGTCCTTTCGCAGGGCCCGCGCGACCGCGTAGCCGTCCATGCCGGGGAGCTGGATGTCGAGAAGAATCAACGCCGGATCGGTTTCGGCTGCGAGTGCGAGGCCGCTAGGGCCGTCGACGGCGTGGATGACCTCCCACCCGCGCCCGGCCAGGAGGAATGTGACCAGATAGCGATTCTGCTCGTTGTCCTCGATCAGCAGGATGCGCCTGTTCATGATCCCTCCGTCGGTCCGGGAGATTGCAGTGGCAGGAATAGTGTAAACACGCTGCCCTCGCCCCAGCGGCTCTCGGCCTCGACCCGACCGCCCATGAGCGTGGCCAGCCGGCGGCAGATCGCGAGCCCGAGGCCGGTGCCTTCGTGCTTGCGGGAGAGGGTCGAATCGATCTGACGGAAGGGCTGGAAGAGCTGGGTCATCTCTTCCGGCCGGATGCCCATTCCCGTGTCGGCGACGCTGAGACGCACCTCGCCTGAAGGCACTCCGTCGGCACTCGCGGCGACCGGCTCGACGGTCAGCGAGACCGAGCCTCTCTGCGTGAACTTGATCGCGTTGCCGAGGAGGTTGAGCAGGATCTGCTCGACGCGGCGAGCATCGCCGACCATCTCCCCTGCGTCGTCGGACACGGTGACCGTGAGGGCGAGCCCTTTCTTTTCGGCGAGCGGCGCGACGATGCCGGCCACCTTCCTGATCGAGTCGCGAAGGTCGAAGCGGTCGGCGCTCACCGAGAGCTCGCCGGCCTCGATCTTCGAGATGTCGAGCACGTCGTTGATCAGCGCGAGCAGATGCTGCGCACTCTCGCGGACCATGCCGAGCTGGCGCTTCTGTTCTTCATTGAGCGGCCCGGCCAGCTCCTGGCAGACGATCCCGGTGAAGCCGATGATCGAGTTGAGCGGGGTGCGAAGCTCGTGGGACATCGTGGCGAGGAACGCCGACTTGAGACGGTCGGCCGACTCGGCTGCATGTTTGGCCTCGGCGAGCTCGCTCGTCCGCTCCGCCACGCGATGCTCGAGCTCCTCCGCGTGCTCGCGCGCCTGCTCGTACAGCCTCGCATTCTCCATCGCCAGAGCGACCGGCACGCAGATCTCCTGCACGAGGTCGACGACGCTCTTCGACGGTGGCTCCGCTTTCCGCGAAAAGAGGCAGAGAAGCCCGACGGTGACCCCCTGCGCCTCGAGCGGGAAGCGGACGTGCCAGCGCGCAGCCGGGTCGTCGACCCCGCCTCCCGCCGAACCGGGCTCGCCCGCAAGAAGGACGGCGGGGCGATTCTGCAGCGCGACGAGCGACTCCATCGAGGGGCACTCCAAGCCACCCAGCGGATCATCGTCCCTCGCGGGGGCACTTTCTCGATGCACCCGGGCGCCGACGCGGAGCTGCTCGAGCTCCGGGTCGATGACGCAGAGCATGCCGTAGTCACAGCCGGTGAGAGCGAGTGCACCCCGTGTCGCTTCCTCGAGGACGGTGCGCAGCTCGAGGCTCGACCCGGTCGCCCGCAGCGTGCGGTTGACGATCGCAAGCTGCTCGTTGCGGTGCCGGATGATCGCCGTGTGCGTGGAGACCTGCCGCCTGAGGAGAGTCAGCCATCCCGCCGCAGCCGCGAGAAGTACGACGCTGGCGATCGCCGCCAGCCCGATCCATCGCGGAAGGGCAGGGCGGACCTCGTCCATGGTCCAGACGCGGAGCGACCGGTAGTACACCGAAGTCGAGTCGCGCTTGAAGGCGATCACGTGCCGGTCGATCGCGGGGAGGAGTCCTGGATCGTTCTTCGGCGCGGCGAAGTACAGTCGCGACGGCGCGAAGATGATCGCGGTGTCTTCGAGGCCGGCCGCCTCCGCATGACGCGCACCGTAAAAGCGGTTCGTGACGACCGCGTCGGCCTTGTTCATGGCAACCGCACGGAACGCCGCATGGAAGTCCGGCATCGGCACGAGCGCGACGTCGAATCCGAACGCCACGACCATCTGCCGGAACAGGTCCTGCTGGACCGAACCTTCGACCACCGCCACACGGCGACCTTCGAGGTCCGGCAACGAGCGGATCCCGCTTCCGCGCCGCGCGTAGACCTGAGTCCAGCTCGACAGGACCGGCTCGCGATGGAAGGCGAACTCCTGCTCGCGCTCAGGGGTCAGCGCGACGTCCGGCATCAGGTCGATCTCGCCGGCAGCGAGCCGCGCCAGCCCCTCACCCCAGGTGCCCGGCACATACTCGACCTTCCACCCTTCCTTTGCGGCGATCGCCTCGATCAGATCGACGAAGATCCCCTCAGGCTTGCCGGTGTCGCTGAGCCCGACCTTCGGACTGTTCTCGTAGACGCCGACGCGCACTTTTTGCGCGGCCCGGACGGACTGCGCCGCGGTCAGACAGACCAGCAGGCCGATCGTGACCGCGAGCCAGCTGCGTCGCCGGTCGGAACCGTCGCATTCGGCTCGATCGACGTTTCCGCCGATCGCAGCGATTGATCGATGGGTTTGCACTGCGCATCCTCGGCTGCGCCACGAGGTTCATCCGCCTGAAGCGGACCTGGCGGGACGGCCCGGATTCCCTTTTCTGGCGACGAGTTTAGGCGGTTTTGCCGCCGCAGGCGAACGGCCGTCTCAGTTCGAAACCGAACGAGGGTCGGAGACGGGGGCGAGGTTCGCCCTCTCGGCGGCGCGCAGAGCGACGGAGTCCAGAAGCGAGACGAAGGCCTCGAACAGCCGCTCGCTCTCCTCGGGGGAGGAGGCGCGGTTCGACAGCTCGGTCACCGGCCTGGCGACGCGCAGGGTGAGCGTACGGTCGCCGATGAGGATCTTCATCAGCAGGTCGGAGATCGCGAAGGTTCTCGGAAGGGGGATGCCGCGCTCGAGCGCGATCGCGCGGAGCTCGTTGCGTGCGGCGGGTCCGAGCTCTGCCGGCGAGGCGAGGATCGTCGTCTCGATGTGGCTCTCCGCCGGGGCCAGGATCCGCACGGGTGTCCGTGCCGGATCGAACTGCCCGCTCGCGTCGATCACGCCGAGGGTTGGCGGGAGGAAGAGGCGGTCGCCAGGGTTGCGATCGAGCTTCCGGTAGATCGACGGACGGAGCAGACGCCCCGAGTTGCAGGCGCTGAGGATCACGTGCTCGACGCCGGCCGGCTCGAGCCGCTCCTGGAGAGCGGCCACCGAGATGTACGAGCGCGGGGCATTGGGCTGCTTGCTTTCCTGCAGCTTCAGGCCGTTGCCGTTCGTCCCGTGGGTCTCGAGCACGAGCGTGTGGATCGTCTCCTCGGGCGCCATCTCGTTGTTCCGCCGGATCTCATCGAGAACCGCCGCCCAGTCGGCGCTCTGAAAACAGGCAAAGCCGAGCGCCTCGTAGAAGGCACAGTTGTCCGGCACGCTGAGGTCGGGAGTGAAGACGATCCCGACCCCGCGGCCGAGCTCCGCGATCGATGGGCTCGATGAGGAGAGCCGTACGAGGTCGACGCGATCCGCCGCCTGGACGCTTGTCGCAAGGAAGAGCGCCAGGAAGAGAGCGGGTACACGGTTGCGGCGTGCCATTGCGAAGGCCACTGGTGCAACGATCGGACCGGGGGACGTGCACCGCCGCGCAACGCTCTCCGAGGAGGGCGGGTTCCTCGGGTTCCTCGGGGTTCCTCGGGGTTCCTCGGGAAAGAGTCCGTCGGGCTCGAGCCTCGGAGGAACTCCCCGAGGAACTCGAGAACGGAGGACCCGCGGAACTGCGCGACGCCGAGGAACCCGAGGAACCCCGAGGAACCGAGGAACTCAGGGACCGAGGGACTCAGGAACCGGCCCTCTCCTCGCGTGCAATGAACTCGTCGACGCTCC